>NZ_JALAAI010000228.1:0-2104 GCF_052785085.1 Candidatus Electrothrix sp. | reverse complement strand
CTCATTTGTCATTTTTTTCCTCCTTTATGGGTGTTTTTTATTGATCATTTTATAAAGCACTGCACAAAGATCGTCATAGTTATTGTTGATATAGGTGAAAAATCGAGGATAAAACCGGTGGGCCATGCTTACGGTAGTTTTATCATCATCAGGAAGAATCAGGACAATCCGCCGGCCGTCGAGCAGATTGATCAGGCAGAACAGTTCCTGTAACCGACGGGGGGACTCGGCCAGCAGAACATATACTTCCTGGTCGCCGCCCTCCGGCTGTTTCAACATATGCCTCAATGCGTTAAACGTATGAACCAGCTGAATGATGTTTTCACCAAAATATTTGGCCATCTTCTTTTGCAATGCCTCTCCTTGTTGGGAAGCCTCCTGGTGTACAAAAAGGATAAGGTTCATAATGCTCCTTTGGATGCGGTCATCCTGTCATCTATTTTTCAATGCACAGGATACTGACAAAGCAAAATGCATACCACGGCATAGAAACGAATAAATAGATTTATTTCAATGGGTTATAAAAATACGGAAGGCGGACGGTTGTCACATAATTGAGAAGGAAAATTTAATATCCAACGTGTTGTTATGTGATAACCATTTGAAATTATATAAAAAATATGGATTTTCCAGGGTCTGTCTCAAAAATATGACAGTCGCAGAGATAGGACTATGTATTACAGAATATCTGTCATGCAAGGCCCGGCAGATCTCAGGTAATCTGAATCTCATGATAAGGGGGTCCGCCTGCCCCCTCTTTGTTTCTTAAGATTTCCTGGATATGACATTTTGTATAGGAGCGCTTGAGAATAATGGCGGAAGCTGCCCCGAAAATCTGGGTCCGGGATTCAATTTTCCTGGCCACCGTGACTTTCGGCAGTGGTTCTTCTTTGTTGGAAAAGGCAAGCAGGGTATCTTTTTCCCGGGAAAGTTCCTCGGTGATTTTTGCATATTCAGCAATCTGTTTCCTGTATTTGGTAATCTCCCCGGCAATGGCATCCTGGCGGGCAAAGCCTGCATTAATATCCGCCTCTGCTCTTTTTGCCTTTTTTTCCAGTTCTTTAATTGCTTTTGACGCGTTTAACACTGCAGACATGTTTCCGGCAGTTCTCAATTTTATTATTTTGGTCTCAATGTCTTTTATTTCCAGCTCTGTCCGGTCCTGGACATAGGCATGTTGTGATATGACAGCATGCAGATCCTGGTCTTCTTTTTCCAGCAGAACGATCCGGGAAGCCAGATCTTTTGTGCTGCGGGCGATAATATCCAGCTTTGCATTGACAGCTGCCACCAGCTGGTTCGCCTGTTCATCCACGCCCACTTTGAGAATGGACGGTTGTGAGGCAGGCTTTCCCACAGTGCCGGCGGCAATACCCAGTTTTGCCGAGATTCTTGAATTGATGATCATACCGTTTGCATTGACACAGGCTCCGCTCAGGGAGATGTGTGAATCAATGATCTCTTTTTGTACCACAAGGTCCCCGAAAGCGGTGATGGTTGAGCTATGTATGAATTTCGCCTGCACCGCGCCTTTTACCTTGACAAGTTTTGTATTTACAATCCCATGGGAGACATTCAGATCTCCTGTGATATCTATGTGCGCACCATTGATCTCTTTTGCGGTGAGCGAGGCACAGGTGATCTTGAAGCCCGGTTTTACTGTGCCCTGCACAATGACGTTGCCTTTAAAATGCACATCCCCGGTTTCAAAGCCAAGATCGCCTTTTATCTGAAATTCCGGGCATACAGACAATGTTCCCAGGGCATCCAGATGGGGCTGACCTGATACTGAGGCATACATTTTATCCCCCTCTTCAGACAAGCGTGTACCGTTACCCGGGGAAAAATCCAGGTCAGCCGGCTCATCCACCATGAGCATTCTGCCGAAGACATCAAAGCCGGGAATACCTGGCTCAGGGAAAATTTTTTCTGCCAGAAGGGTATCTTCTTTAACATGGGGGATCTCTCCCCTGTCACTGAAGTCGATGCTGCCGTCTTTTCTAACCCTGCCGGCATGACGGAACGCTGTGGGAAAATGATACCGGATTCGGGCATCTTTCGGGTATCTGGGTTCCCTTCCCTGGGCGATCAGGATCGGTCCATT
>NZ_JALAAI010000227.1:0-2107 GCF_052785085.1 Candidatus Electrothrix sp. | reverse complement strand
TACGTCGAAAAATGTTCTGATCAATCTTGCGCATTTCTCCTTCCTCTTGCCGACTCTTCAACTCTTTTCTATATTTTACACGATCATTATGGATTTATTGAATAAAAAATGGGAATTCCTATCCTTTGTACTTATTCAGTACCGAGGTTTTCAGGTTACGGTGGGGCTCGTAGGAGTTGGTGACCAAAGCACCTGAAGCAAAGGTCGCAGATTTGGAGAAAATGAGAGTAGGACACATGGGCGTAGCTCATGCTGTTTGTGTGCCCGGCTCACTGTTATTTTTTCATCTCAACTTTTATTGTATTAGAATCTAAATGCCCCCCCCCCATAGTAGCACCAGAAATTTTAACAAAGAATACAACCTGATTTTGATCAGAATAATCATAAGAGTATGTTTTGTCACCTATAATAGCAAGTTCCCTTTCCACAGGAATCTCCCATTTTGTTTCGTACATTTTTTTTTCAAAAAGTTCTTTTTCACTCCCTCCTATCACAGAAAAAGGAAATTTTTCATCATCGTTAACGTTATCTATCCCATAAATAACAACTGGTTCATAACACCAATATGAATTTTTCAATTTTTCCAAACTCTCATTTGTTACGAGCTTCAAGATGAAATATTCATTGTTCTTTTTCGAGATATCAAAATCAACTATATCAACATAACGGGTACATCCAGAGAGTATCATCCCGATGCAAAAAAATAAAAAAGTTTTCATATACTGTCACCTCTACTTATTGCTTGGCATTACTGTACGCTGCCGAATTTCAGTTGGAATTTTTTTCAAAGCATCCAGGAAAAATTTATGTGCCTCCCCGTGATGGTATCCCCTTTCAATATTGATAGCACCAGACTGACTGCCAAGCTGACTCCCAGTTGTTGCAATACTATCCGATATATCATGACGTTCAAAAGGCATGGCTAATAAGCTCCCTATGCTCCCTAACGCCTGACCTACCAGAGGTATTGTAGCAACTATATCGACAAGCGTTTGATCCTGATAAACATTAACCCATATTTCATAATTATCAGGATTTGATCGTGGAATTGCTGCTACAGGGTCCAATGTTATTAACACATTGACCTTTATCTTTTTTGACTTCAGTTTTGCAGCAATATCAATTGCTGCCGCCCCCCCATAACTATGTCCAATCAAATTTATCGGCTCACATGGCTTTTCTTTATATCTCTGTTCAATATCAGTGACAATATCAGCTACTTCTTCGTACCCGCCATAGACATCCTTAAGAGGAAAACTTTTTCCGTATGGCCCTATGACCAATTTTCGCATCAAATTTGTTGGTCCGAACCCAAGGAGTGAATACTTGTCTCCTCCACCTCCTATCCAATAATCCTTCTTTCCGAGTAGATCAAAACGGTTCACCCCATCATTCCCCACAAACACATACAAATTCAACCCGCCATCTTCCCCAATCGGATCTCGGCTTAACCATCTACCCAACTCAGGCAAATAATATCGATATCCATAATAATACAACCCGATCTCATCATCAGCATACTTCGAACTGAACCGGAACGGATTAATTCCCGCATAACTTCCCATTGCAGAAGTCAACCCACCGAAGGGCGCATATTCGTAGGCAGCAACAACACTTCCATCCGCAGTATCAATCAACTGTCCTACATTACCGTTGGCATCGTAGAAATAGAGGTGAACCTTATCTGCTCCGTGGTCAACTCGTGCCAGAATTCCGCCGATGCCGCCAGCACCCTGTAAACTCTGCGAAAGATCAAGGCCGTAGACGTAACTCGCCGCAACAGCTCCGGCCCCGTCAAGCTCCTCAATCAGATTCCAGCCGTCGTAGACAAAGAAACGGGTTTCATCCGTCTGCCAGGCTGCGCCGTCCCAGGCGGTTGTAATTTTCCGCGCTCTGCGGCCCATATAGTCATACAGAAACTCAAGTTTGTTATCACCAACAGCTGGGCTATTCGGGGTCACTGCGCTGAGTCGATTTTCCCCGTTCCAGGTATAGCTGAAGGTACCATCGTCGGTAAGACTGCCGTCTTCATCATACGCCGGACTGGCCGCTGACCCGTTCGTGTCCACGGAGGTGTACTGGTTCAGATCATTCACGCTGTAACCGA
>NZ_JALAAI010000226.1:0-2115 GCF_052785085.1 Candidatus Electrothrix sp. | reverse complement strand
GTCACCGTTTTTGACGGCGGCGACGGAAGCAATCTCAGCGGTTTTGTCAATGGCATGTTTAAGTCTATTCCGCCACTCAGCGATTTCATGGATCAGGCCGGACTTTCACTGCCCGAGTATCTGGCGAAGAAACAGACACCCCCTACTTCCAGCCCTTCAGAATCAACGACTGAGGAGTAGGTAAGGTCTTTCTGTCATAATCATTTTTTGGGCGGTCCGTCCTCCCCAAAAAATTGGGAAGGACGGCGCTACGGTCCGGGCTCCACCTTCGTTCGGTCCCCAACGAGTTGGGGACGCCCGCGCCCAGCGCGGGCCCCTACCCATCGCTACCGCAATACCCGCCTCGTACAGCTCGTATATTTTGCATCAAAGATCCCGCTCATCTGCGTTATCCGTGTTCTATAAACTATATATGAGTGGTAATGACACTAGTCGCACTGTAACTCGCCCAATTCATAAACTTTAGGTTTTAGACTGTTGACTGTTGGGTAGATTGTTAAAAAACAGATGTTAACATCAGATTAATATTTCTTTTGGGATGCGACATGAATCAATAACGTTATTTTGGAGTGATAAAAAGAGTTGAATATCCAGCCAGTATTTTGTTTTGTGGATGGAGAGTAGGCATATTTTTTCCCATCCTAGGGCAAAATATTTCAAGGGTATTTACATATGATGTAATTTCAATATAAGTGTATTGTAAATTCATAAAAATTTGATAGTGCAAAAGGTATACATATGAAAACATCAAATTGATATATATAATATATGAATAGGATTCATTCAGCTACGCTATCATTTGATGCTTTATTCTTAATAAGAGGAAGTGAAAAGACGGAAAAATTGGCATCATTTTCTAAAGAATGAGCAGTCATATTTTCTGAAAATCAGGTGATTTTGAAGCTAAAAACGAGATTCCTGTTATTTTTTTTAAGAATTTTTTAGAAATGTATAAAGGCCGACATTTTACTGGTTTTTCACAACTGGTTAATGTATAGCTTTAGAGAGATATCTATAAAAGGCTGGAAAACAATACTTAATACATAAGAAAATGCATATGTAGTACTTTGGCACAGAATTTGGTATTTTAATGTATGTACAAGAGCCTGTTTGCCTTATCCTTGCAGGGGAAAACTGCTTTTTTATATGGAATAATCTTTCTAGATTTGCAGGGTACAAAAACCTTTAACCCATGAAGCGTAATTTACTTCTTTTATCCACTTACGTCAGTATTCTAATTTTTTGTCTCACCAGCTTTTCAGCATCCGCACAGTCTCAGGTCTTTATTGAAGATATCTGTGCCTGTGACGATGGAACCGGTGATGTGATATTAACTGTAACGTTCGGAGATTGGCCAACAGATCCTGCCGACTCCTATGATGTTGGTATTAACTACACACAATCAGGGGGCGGAACCGGTTCGGCGAGTGCTGCAGGAATTCCCGGTGATCCGTCGGGATTTGCTCAGGTTGCCTTTCCTACGGTGACCGATGCGGCAGATCCGGGAACTGTTTCTATACTGAGTGTGGTTGATGATAGCAATAATGCAATATCGATAGATACAGATCCTGTTGCGTATACTGTGTCCGGTCCATTACTTATAACCAGCTGCCCTGCCGATCAGGATGTAAATACGGAGCCCGGAATGTGTTCGGGTATCATTCCCGATTTAACTTCCTCTGTTGTAGTAGAAGGTAATTGTGGAACGGTAACAATTACTCAATCTCCAACAGCGGGATCTAGCTTTGGATCAGCATGCGGAGATGAGCAAATTGTTACAATAACGGCTACAGATGATGGCTGCGTCGTTGACACTTCTTGCGAGGTAGTACTTACACTCGTCGATAACGAAGCTCCATCTCTAATTGGTTCGGATTGCAGCTCCTTAAATGAGACAGGCGTGAATGAATGCTTATCCGATGCCGAAAGTTTTGATGGCGCTTCTCTTGAGTCCGATGTTGCGGCTTTGTACACCGACAACTGCGGAACGGTTTCAGCTACTTTCAATGGATCGACTCCAGGGGCCGGTAATGATGATTGTTCATGGACGTTTACCTATGATTTTATTATAGACGATAATTGTGGCAATACGGTTGCTTGTCAGGTAGTTCGCTC
>NZ_JALAAI010000225.1:0-2153 GCF_052785085.1 Candidatus Electrothrix sp. | reverse complement strand
TCCCTTGGTTACCAATGACAAATCGTTTTTTATTACATTAATACCAGAAAAATCTCAAATGTCCATTTTTTTCTGGTGTAAAATTAAAAGATTAACCAGCTAGCAGAAAAAGGCTGTCAGGGGCCTGTAGAAGATGTAATAATCGATTATTTTAAGAAAAACCCTGATGCTGAAATAACTAATAGAATGGTTCGTAGTCTTAGTGGTGAGTCAGATCTACAGAAAGTAAAGAAAGCCTTACAAAAGCTTAGAAAAACAAACGTTATTAAACCCAAAGATATTAATGCTTCTCGGTTTAAGTACAGCTACATCAGAGTTAAAAACGGAAGCTAACAAATGGCTCCAAGGCACGGCGCATCAGGCGACGCCCCTGAGCCAGGCGTTAGCTGACCCTTTTTTACTGATGGCCCAACAACTCTGGTTGGGTGCCAGTAATAATTGCGTGAGGTTAGAAAAATGGACGAAAAGGGGACAGATTTATTTTAATTCTGAAGTCAGGATAGGAAATACAAAATAAGTAGAGGACGGGTCCCCTTGTTGAACTAAAACAAGCCACAGTGATGAAAAGTGTCCGCCCTTTCCTGTCGGGCACACCCCTACAATTCCGCTCCTTAAACGGGCAGTTGATCTCACATTATTTTTCTAATATAGATTTTTCTATCTCTCTCGAATAGCCTCTTTTACTGGTGCCTAAGCTTTGCTTGGGCACAGACACCGTGAAGCACCGCTTCATACAAGGATCAGAGCTTCAGAATAAGAAGAACACCCAAGCCGGAGCTTGGGTACAAGCAATAATTGTGTGAGGTTAGAAAATTATGAATATCCTGCTTTCATTACAAATCTTGCTGTCCGTACTGGCGGTTGTCTCTTATTTTGTCATCATGGCAATTATCGCTCCCATTATCGCAAGATATGGTGCCAGGCAAAGATTTATCGAACAAAGAATAGTCTACATTAAAAAATTCTTCATTTGTTTGCTGTTTTCCTTCCTCTTTATCGTTATCGCCATAATATGGGGATTTGATATAAGAGGCGTATTGATCTTTACTTCCTCCTTTTTTGCCGTTCTCGGTGCAGCGTTATTTGCCTCCTGGTCAGTTCTCAGTAATATCACCTCCGGTATTATTATATTTTTCTCCTTCCCTTACCGGATAAAAAACGAGATTACCATAGTAGATGGCGACAATTCAGTCACAGGTGAAATCATTGATATGACCCTGTTTCATATTCAACTCAAGGATAAAGAAGGGAATGAGATCTTTTATCCAAACAATCTGATCATTCAAAAGCCTGTCATGAAATCAGTAAGACCCTAACGAGATATCAAGAAGGTACTGTCATGAACGTGATCCCTTTTTTTCCAGAAACCGCTCGCCCTGAAAGACCCGTACCGGGTTTCCCCGCTCCAGCTCATTATGCATGCCCCACTGCTCCTGCTGGGACTGCTTGGCCCGCACATCCTGCTCCTCCTGAATCCTGACGTGCAAACGCGTCAGGGCCAGCTTCTTATTCATATGCTGGGAACGCTCTTCTTGAGCCATTGCAGTCAGACCTGTGGGAAGATGCGTCACCCGAATGGCAGAGTTCACCTTATTGACATGCTGCCCACCCGGCCCCGAGGCCCGCATGCTCTCAAAGCGAAAGTCCTTATTGGAAAGCTCTTTTTCTTCCGGTGGTACCACCTGCTGCACCCCGACAAACCAGTTTTTGCGTTTATGCCGAGGTCTAAAGGGGCTTTGAGCGATCCATTGGATGGTTCCTTGCCAGGAGCGCATAAACTCGTCACATCCTTTGCCGTGAAGGGAGAGTAAGGCCGATCTGACTGTTTTGGGATGATCTCCCTCAATTAATTCGAGACAGTCTACCGTAATATTCTTCTGAGCTGCTTCATCAGACAAGGCCTGGAGGAGGAGAAAGGCAGCCCGGCAGCACTCCTCTGGTCCTCGGCCCGAGGTTATCTGCACCCAGCAGCTTGCCATCATCGTCTCCTCGTTTTATAGGTGATCAGTGGCTGAAGCACAGCAACCAGCAATTCCCGAACCCCTCTCAAATGCTGAAATAGCATAGTTGAACAAAAATATTTTCGTAAACATTTTTTATTCGTGTTTGACATATCAAACGTTTTGGGTCAATACTCTCTGCAAAAAAAATGC
>NZ_JALAAI010000224.1:0-2199 GCF_052785085.1 Candidatus Electrothrix sp. | reverse complement strand
AATGTTATTCCGTATTGGGATCAACCTGGGTGATGTCATCGAAGAGGATGGCAGGATTTACGGGGATGGGGTCAACATAGCCGCCCGGGTGGAGTCCCTGGCTGAACCTGAAGGCATATGCATGTCCGGAAGGGTCTATGATCAGGTGGCGAACAGGCTGGGCTTGGAATACGAAAACTTAGGTAAACACCAGGTTAAAAACATTAGTATCCCCATCCGGGTCTATCGGGTGCTTTCTTATCCCGGGGCGGCTGCGCATCGGGTGGTCAAAGCCAGAAAGACCATCCGTAATAACTGGCGGAAAACCTTGATTGCAGCTGCAGCTGTGATTTTGATTGTGATATCAGTTGGTTTGATCTGGCAGTTTCAGTTTCGAGGACCGCCTATCGAGCCAACTTCTGAAGAGGACATGAAGTTTTCTTTGCCGGAAAAACCCTCCATCGCGGTTCTGCCCTTTGAAAACATGAGCAATGACCCTGAGCAGGAGTATTTCTGTGACGGCCTGGCTGAAGAAATCCTCACCACTCTGTCCAAGCTTCCCCAATTGTTTGTGATCTCCCGCAACTCATCGTTTGTGTACAAGGGTAAACCTGTAAAAATCAAGCAAGTGGCAGAAGACTTAGGCGTAAGATATGTCCTGGAAGGCAGCTTCCGGAAAGCAGGAGAAAAAGTGCGGATAACGGCCCAGCTTATAGATGCCACTAAAGGTCATCATATTTGGGCAGAACGGTATCAGGGAGAACTCAAGGATATCTTTGACTTCCAGGATCAGATCACACAAAAGATCGTGGTTTCTCTTGGAATAGAACTTGTTGAAGGCGAACAGTTGCGCGTGTGGAGTAAAAGATTCAAAAATAATCCAATGCACTTATTCAAATTTTATCAGGCAGGTGAACATTACAACAAGCGTACACCAGAAGATAACCATACGGCCAGAAGAATATGGAAGGAAATAGCTGCTGAACTTCCAGAAAATGACCGCTCATTTATATATGGCTTCATTGGAGTTACCTATGTCACAGATGCTCTTACGAGGTGGAGCAAATCTCCAAAAGAATCAACGGAAAAGGCATACGAATTTGCACAAAAGGCCCTCAAATTAGATAAAAATAATCCAGAAGCATACAGCATTCTCTCCTGGATATCTCTCATGCAAAAAGATTATGAAAAGGCCATTGAAATGGGAAAACGGACAGTAGACCTTTGTCCAAACTGTGCATATTTGGTAGCATATTATGGAATGATGCAGAGCTTTGCCTGCCACTTTGAAAAGTCTATTTCACTATTAGAAAAAGCAATACGCCTGAATCCCCTCCCGCCACCTTTGTTTTTCACCCGCTTAGGTATCAGTTATTATCATGCTGGTCATTATAAAGATGCGATAAAAATATTAAAAAAAGCACTCAAATCAGAACCCCGAAGCTTAGAGGCAAATGTAGGGCTGACCGCGGCTTATGATTTCTCTGGTCGTGAGTCTGAGGCCAAAGAGAGAGCCAAAATACTGCTCAGGTTATATCCTGATTATTCACTTCGGTATGCAAAAAATACTTTATACTACAAAGATCCAGATGTAACAGAGCGTGTTATAAACGCCTTGCGCAAGGCGGGCATACCTGAAACATGACCGGTAACAAAAAACTTTCACCATCATGAAGATCTTTTGGTTAGTGGGAGAATATCATGTTATCCATTCTATTTGGTACCCTTTATCAATTGGACCTGAAAATTTTTCGGCTATGGGATAAAATACTTGAGCAGGTTTTGTTTTGGAATACCCGTGGCTTATACAGAGATATAATCAAAAGTTGTGTGTGAGGTGGTGTATCCTCCGTAACGATTGATTGATGACCCACTCACCGATCTCCTACGCCAAGGGGCCAGAGACATCTTGTTCAAAGCAGAAGAACTGGATCAAACTGCACCATTATGAAAATTAGGGCAGCTGATCCTGGGGGTTAAATTTGTAACTGGGATCGAACAGGAAAGGAACGTTGCCTCTTGATTTTCCCATTGCCTTTCATGAATCTGTTTTTTTTGAAGGCCGGGTGTGATATGTAAATGCCTGCAAAGGATCAGCAGCGACAAGCAACACCATTCACACCGGCAAACACATGGGACTGTATCACCGATTCATTCTGCCCACACTGATGCACCGGGTCTGCGCCCACAGGGATATCACCGGCCAGCGGAAAAAGATTA
>NZ_JALAAI010000223.1:0-2218 GCF_052785085.1 Candidatus Electrothrix sp. | reverse complement strand
GAAAACAAAGCACATGGCTATAACAACGCGCGGCCTTAAATCATTGTGGGCAAAGTGGTTATTCGAGCTTCTATTCTCGCATCAAAGGTCGTTGTAGCTTAATAGTAAATAGCATCGAAATCCCCAGCGTTTCATACCGCAATCCGTTACGCACTAATCAAAAAGCCTACGCGCAAACTAGCACATTTGCTTTCACCGGCAAAAAAAGCCAACGCTGAAAAATCAACATAGTCTGCTTTCCCCCCAAAAAAAGAATTCACTAAATTCGACCACTGAACTGAAACAAACGCCGGTTTGCCGACGATAAAAAAAGCCAACGCTGAAAAATCAACATAGTCTGGGCTCAAAGGATATATTGAGGGGGGATTGAATATTATTAACTTTGCCAGATGGAATCACAAGAGATAATTAAATTCATTCTGCCAGAAGATATGCTGGAATATTTTGATTTGGTAAATATTGAAAGATTAGGAAACCAGCTTAGGTTTTATCTAGACGAGAAAAATGAGAAGCCCCCTGAGCTATCTGCCAAAAGTTTAGAATCAAAAGGTTTCACACCGCCATTGAGCCTGTATGATTTCCCAATTCGTAATCAGAAAGTAGTCCTGAAGGTTAGAAGGCGCAAATGGAAAGACACAGCAACAGGGAAAACCCACACGAGGGAATGGGACTTGAAACATGAAGGAACAAGCTACACAAAAGAATTTGCAGCTTTCTTAAAAAAAATGTATGGACACCAAACCAGTTAGCGCCAATAGTGTTGGCGGTTATTTCCAGGTTGACGGCAATTCCCTTGGCAAGCATTACAAGGAGCATTTAAGCGGTTTCCGCGATTGGGAGCAACTTGGCCATGCAGATGAGTGGTTACTGTTCCCTGAGAACATAGGCACATGTTTATGCCTGGATGAAATAGCACTGAGCGATGGGGAACTCTTTACCGTGCTGACCAATGCCAGAGCCAAATGTCAAAAGGGTAGCTTGATAGCCATAGTCAAAGGCATTAAGTCAGGCGAAGTATGCAAAATCCTGAGCCAGATACCGATCAGTAAGCGCCAGCAAGTCAAAGAGATCAGTGTCGATATGGCAAACAGTATGGAGAAAATAGCCTATACAAGTTTCCCAAATGCCTCTGTGGTAACCGACAGGTTTCATGTGGCAAAGCTAATATCCGAAGCTGTGCAGGAGATAAGGATAAATCATCGGTGGAAAGCGATCGAGCAAGAAAACATAGCCATCAAAGAAGCCAAAAAATCAGGCATCAGGTACAATGCCCCTGTATATGAAAACGGGGACACCAAAAAGCAATTGCTTGCACGAAGCAGGTACTTATTGTTCAAGCCGACGAACAAATGGACAGAGTCGCAGCAACTCAGGGCAGGGATATTGTTCAAAGAATACCCTGACATTAAAAAGGCATACGAGTTGTCGTTGATGTTCAGGAACATATATGAAACTTCCGGATCGAAGAGCCAAGCCTGTGAGAACCTTAATAAATGGAACGAAAAAGTAAAGCAATACGGTTTCGATTCTTTTGCAACAGCATCAGCATCGATAAACAGCCATAAAGAAACAATATTGAATTTCTTTGTCAACCGCACAACCAATGCTTTGGCTGAATCTTTCAACTCCAAGATAAAGGCATTCAGGTCTGTATTCAGGGGCGTAAGGGATATAAAATTCTTCCTTTACAGGGTATCCTTGATCTTTGCTTAATCCTCCCCCCCTCAATATATCCTTTGAGCCCGAAAAACCAGCTTGAATCTTTCGTTTCATAAGCAATTCATTACTTCTCCCTTTAATTACAACGGGAAATTTATTGAAGAGATAAGATTCACAATTATTGACCAAATCAGATATTAAGATTTGTGTATCATTGCTTTCCACATATTTCAGCTTAATTCTCTCAGCTAAGACCTTACTGAATACTTTTTTTGAAATAATCATATTAGCTATTATTGGTAATAAGGCTCTGGGTTTAGAGGAGGTTGTAATTCATATGGAGGAATTATAATTAAATCTTTTGGTTTTATATAAAGAAATGTTCCAACACCAAAAACGATATTAAATATTGTTTTTGTTACTGGGCTATTAATAATAGCATCAATCACTTTAAAATAACCATCACTAATATTATTCGCCATTTCCGCACCTTCTTCCCACAAAAAGTAAAAATCACTTTTATCCCACAAATCTAGTGTCATGTTAAGTGGAAAATGAC
>NZ_JALAAI010000222.1:0-2339 GCF_052785085.1 Candidatus Electrothrix sp. | reverse complement strand
TGTAGGAAGCGCAACGCCTGTCCGTGGAAATATCTCGCTGAGGTTATCACGGCTCGGCGCCAGGGGCTGGATGTGCCTCCTCTGCCTCTTGCTGCGTAAAAAAAATGAGAGGGGTCTGAACGGTTACCCTGCAAGAGTTCCAAAGCCTCTTCACCGCTGGCTGCTGTGAGTACGTCATAACCCAGAACCTTTAACATACCACCAGCAAGACTGAGCTGCTGTATGTCATCATCAACAACCATGATCGTGCCGGTACCAACCAGCTCATCAATACCAGATTCTCCGGCTTCTGCTTTCTCTGTCTGTGGAGCCTCTTTATCGGTTAAAGGAAAAAACAGGGTAAAGGTTGTTCCCTGCCCCTGCTCACTTTTAACCGTCACCGAGCCTTTATGATCCATAACCGTATTCCAGACCACAGCCAGTCCCAACCCGGTACCACTTCGGCCCATGGTTTTCTTGGTATAAAAGGGTTCAAAAATCCGTTCCTGATCTTCTTGTGAAATTCCCGGGCCGTTATCACGGATACAAAGAACAGCATATTGGCCTGGTTCTATCTGGTACAGAGAATGCCCTGTGGCCTCTGTAATCTCTTCTCTGCTTGTAGAAATTACAATCTCTCCAGATCCGTCAATGGCTTCAGCAGCATTATTGACTAAATTCATCAGGCATTTTGCAATATGAATCGGGGAACAATTAATACACAAAGGATGCGGAGCCATTACAGTGGACAAGATGACCTGTGCATGGCGGGTCTGCACCTCCTGGCATTCTGTGGAAGCAAGATATTCTGTAATAAGTACATTTAAATCAGAAATCTGCTTCACTACTGCCACCCCACGGGCCACGGTCAGCAGATCATCAACCACTGCTGCTGCCCGTTCACCAGCATCTTCAACAGCCTGGGCAAGCTTATGGATCTGCTTATTGTCAGGCAGCTGAAATCGAATCAACTGGGGATAACCAACAATGGCAGCTAAAATATTATTCAGATCATGGGCCACCCCACCTGCCATAAGCCCAATAGCTTCCATCTTCTGGGCCTGATGAAGCTCCTGCTCCAAACGCAGGCGTTCTTCCTGAAGGCGCTCATTGGTGGCGATTTTCTCCTTGAGGTGCTGATTACTTGCAAAAAGAGCTTTTTCTCCTTCCTTAAGTGCTGTTATATCCCAAAAGCTACAGATCGTTCGTACCTCTTGTTCTTTTTCCAAACATGTTTGGGCAATATACAGAGAAATAATCTTTTCCAGACCATCTTTAGTTGTAATCTTCAAGTCCCGATCCAAAGGATTCACCTGTGCCCCGCAGGTCTGGCATAAGAGATCATCAGAAATTTTTTGAAAAAGACAGATCTTGCCCTTTACTTCTTCAGCACTGAAGCCGGTAATTTTTTCAGCTGCCTTATTCCATGCAACAATCCTGTTTTCCTGGTCAATACTAAAAATAGCTGCCGGACTGGTCTCAAGAATAGTTTGCAACTCTCTGCGTTGTGCATCTTCCCTTTTGCCGGTGTTCCATTTATCACACAGAGAAACAGCAACCTGCATCAGTTCATCCGGTTCAAAAGGCTTCCGGAAAAAAAGTAATTTACGAAGGGTGCCAACAGCCTGAGCAATTTCTTCCCGGGAACGATCGGAATAGGCTGTCACAATAACAATCTCAATATCAGGATCACATTCCCGGATACGAATTGCTGTTTCCATCCCATCCCAACCAGGAGGCATTCGAATATCAACAAAAGCTATGGCAAAGGGCTTTTTATCCTGAACAGCCTTCCTGACCATTGCATAGCCCTTCTGGCCCTGAGAAGCATAACTGAGTTCAAATGCATGGATTTCTTCTGAAACCGCTGCATTACTCTGGAGATTTTCTTCCAACAACAAGGTGTTCAGCTGACTCATGCTGGACGTATTATCTTGGGTATCTGGTTGCAAAATCAACTTATATGATTTCCATATATCCCAATCATCATCAATGATGAGTATCCGTTTATTGCCGTTTATCATTTTCACGATCTCCGTACTTATGATTCCGAGGAAGTGTCAGTCGGTAAGCGTATGATAAAATTTGAGCCCATACCCGGGCCTGCACTGACGGCATCAATGGATCCGTTATTGGCTATGAGATAGTTAGCACAGGAATGAAGCCCAAAGCCAGACCCTCTGGCTTTGGTGCTATAACCGAAACGGAAAAAATTCTTTTTCTCTTCCTCAGTCAGGCCCCTGACAGCCTTTTTCTGCTAGCTGGTTAATCTTTTAATTTTACACCAGAAAAAAATGGACATTTGAGATTTTTCTGGTATTAATGTAATAAAAAACGATTTGTCATTGGTAACCAAGGGA
>NZ_JALAAI010000221.1:0-2341 GCF_052785085.1 Candidatus Electrothrix sp. | reverse complement strand
AGGTGTGCGCAAATGGATACAACGGACGCCCGCAATGGCAGCGGGACTGACTGATCATAGATGGACATTAAAAGAACTGTTTACAACTGTCGTTGTCGGCGAACAACACTCAGGAGGGTGACCATCTCATTTTGTACAGCCTCATAAGCCGTTACGTGCAACAGGCAATATACGTATTGTAATATCACGGACCGAGATCAGATTGTGCAGTGATGTGGGGACTAAGGCGGAGTAGAAAAACAGGGTCACATGCGGAATACGCGCCCGACAGGATAAATGGATAAAGTATTAAAACGGTATAGTCGATTCACCCTTGCTGCGTTAACAACTCTGCTGGTTGTTATTGTCTCCTTATTATTTGTTTTTATTGGATATAAAATCATCGGTGTTGAGTTGCGAAATTCAGAGATATTCTTTGCTTTTACAGCACCGTTATTGATATCATCAACGATAAACTGGTATATTTACGGATTGATAAAGAGGCTGGAACAGCTTGAGAAGGAACTGAGAGAAAGCATAACCAAGGAAAAAGAAAATGTCTATCTGGCTACAATTCACGGAGCACAGCATGTGACTAATAATCTTTTGAATGGATTGCAGCTTGTTACGATGGAAATAGAAAACCATCCGTCATTTGACAGAACCACACTGGAGTTGTTCAACGAAATGCAGGACGAGGCAAAGGGTTTGCTGGAAAGCCTGTCATCAGTCAAACAGGTTTCGCCGGAAACGATATTAAAATCAGTTAGTCCGAAACACCGGGAATAGGTATAACAGGTTCTGCTCTTCAAGAAAAAGGTATCCAGCCTGGTGTCACGGGCCGAAATCAAACGTTTTTATCTGCTGACACAACATCAAGACGAAGGCTTGAACCGGCTCTTTGACTTTGAAATCAATTTGTTCAACATCTTGCCGTTCATAGCTGTCAAACTCAGGCTGTTTTTCGCAAAATCTTCCTGAAAAATCTAGACATCAAGTCTATAGTCAAGAACATGAGGAGATCGTTGAAGAAGATCCAGAAGTACCCGGGTCGCTCCTGTCGGTTGCCGTTTTCCTTGCTCCCATTGTCGTATTGATGACGGACTCACATTCAGTAATTTGGCGAATACAGCCTGACTGAGCTTGAGCCTTTCTCTGATTTTTTTTATTTGAGCAGTGGTCAGATCGACTTCCGGTATTTTAACGCCAAGGGCATTGAGTTCTTTTTCAGTAAAAGATGTTGGTACGCCGGAGTCAATTAAATCCCGGGCTGTGCTGCCGACAGCTTTTTTTATGGAATCTCTCATGAGGACACCTCCAGATCAAACAGAATTTGTTTTTTGAGGGAATCTGCAATTTGTTCTGTATTCAGGGCGAGCAGGTCGTTCCCTAACTTTTTGAAATATTTTAATTCTGTCTTGTTGATATTCGATTTTTCGTTTTTTCCGAATCCATAAAGAAATATTGCCTTCTCGTTGCTTCTGTACACTATGATTGTTCGAAATCCTGAGCTTTTCCCTTTTCCTGAACGTTGCACACGAACTTTGTACAGATTGCTTCCCAAGTCCGCTGCTGATAATCCCTTTTCGAGGTTATCAATAGCTTCAAGCAGGCTCTCATTGCTTAGTTTTGCTTTTTTGCCCACTTGTTAAACCATTTCGTACAGAGATTTTTCATACTGTAACTATAACTCTTTGAGTTATACTATTCAAGCTTTTGAGCAGTGTTCCTGCTACCTTTCTTGAAGCACGTTCTAACGCTTTTAAGCCCAGCAATTTATATTTGTTGTGTTTTTTCATTAACTCTTCCTGCTTTGATAGCCATCCTGCTTGGCTGAAACGGTGAAAGCCCTTGAGCTATCAAGTCTGCATTTATGAAGTTTAAACATTCAGCTTCGATCAGGAGAAAATCATTGGCAAAACTCGTCTTTCCTGCTCCGTTGGGGCTGGCGATGATGTAACATTTTTTGCTCATTCTGTTTGCTTTTTTTTCCAACTTCCTGAGTTGATCTCTGTCGGTTAATCCTGTGGTTACGTTGTCCGGGAATGTACGAGGGAGGTTGGGAGGGAAGAAGGAGTTAACGATATGTAAAGTTGATAGATTAAGTTGTAACTGCATTTGGTTTGTACGCACAGATTGAGGGGATATCTCAAGAGAAACCAGGTCACGCGCTAAGCACGCATCCGATAAATTGGCCGTAAAAAAAAGGGTCGCTAGCAATTAAGCTGGTGACCCTAATGGCACGACCTTAAGTGGTTGACCACAGGATTACGCCGTTTGTCTTCTTGGTACTGTCAAACGAGGGTAGGCCTTTGGACGACGCTTCACAGCCCGCGGTTCACTGCGACCTGGTCTATTTCCT
>NZ_JALAAI010000220.1:0-2393 GCF_052785085.1 Candidatus Electrothrix sp. | reverse complement strand
TCCCTTGGTTACCAATGACAAATCGTTTTTTATTACATTAATACCAGAAAAATCTCAAATGTCCATTTTTTTCTGGTGTAAAATTAAAAGATTAACCAGCTAGCAGAAAAAGGCTGTCAGGGGCCTGTATAATGAGTGCAGCAGAACAGGAAACCTGGCAACCTGTTATTGCGGATCGTTTTCCTCTCCACGGCTTTGCAGATGTGGGGCAATGCGCTGCCTTTCTCTATGAATCTGGTTTTTTTATTGGCAATGACTCCGGTGGCGGCCATCTGGCTTCCTGTCTGGATGTGCCGGTATTGAGTATCCATGGACGAAAGGGCAAGGCCCGGATTTGGCAACCAGGCTGGGGCCAGGTTGAGGTTGTGACTCCGTTAATTAACGTCATAGGCGGCTCGTTGCGGCAACATTTGTGGAAATATTTTCTTTCGGTTGGGACTGTGGAACGCGCTTTTGCACGGTTACGAAACAGGGTTAGTAGGGGCACGGTGCGCCGTGCCCTTACAGATCGCGAAATACTATAAAAAAATCAGGAGGACAGCACCATGACAACATGTCCCAGATGCAAACACCAAACAGAGGAGAAAGTATGCCCTTCCTGTGATCTTGTCTTTGCAGAATATGAACAGGAAAAGATGCGTAAAACCGGTGAAGTCTACCAGCTGATCAGTGCTGGCGAGTTGCTGAACGCCAAAAAACTGGCAGAAAAGCTTTCTCTGGAATTTCCGGATAGCAGGACCGATTTCATCCTGTTAATCTCTAATATTAACCGTGATATCAATATTGCAAAAAAGTACCATCAAGCCCAGGAGCTTTTTGAACAGGGAGATCATGAGCAGGCAGCGTTATTATTAAGAAATATCAAGGCATTTGATCCAGGTCTGGAGGAAAAGGTCATAGCCTTACGCCGGAAGGCCAAAGAACAGGATAAATATTTAGAACAAACGTGTGCTCTTCCGATCTTTTTTGAAAAAGAGTGGTACGGGGAAGCCTGGACAGCCTTTTTAAAGCTCCAGAAACATCATCAAGATGATGAAAAGGTCACAGGCTACCTTGATAAACTGAGGAAAATCCGTCAGAGGCTCATTGATGAGGTTGTTGAACTTCTTGGAGAAAACGACTTTCAGCAGGCCCAGGAAAAATTTAATACCATATTAGCTGTCTTTCCAGATGCTGAAGAAGAATTTGGAGCAATAGCCAATATCCTAAAACAGAAAAAAGAGATCAACAGTTCCATCCTTGAGGCTGCCGAAGTTGCACGAAAAAAAGGACGACTTTTAGAGGCCAAGGTATTGTATACCTTTCTTTACCTGCAGAACCACGAACTTCACCCTCAATTACGTCCTTATATCAGAGAAATAGGGGACAAAGCCTTGGTCAGCCTTGCGGAGTGTGCGCAGTATAATCTTCTTGACCTCAACGAAACAGGCCTTGAGGTCAAAGAGGATGGTCTCTTAGAGCGGGTGATCACAGAGCGGCAAATCACAGATAAACGATATACCGGTGAAAGATACGTCCCGATGAGCCCGGTGGATATCTGTACAGAGCCGCTGGCCGATCCCCTTTGTGAACTGGTCAATCTTGAGGGTTTAGAGATTGCCGATTTTTCTTGAGGGAATTCATAATAAACTCTCCTGATCCCCCTACAGTTCGCCATGAGTTTTCGGCTAGGACAGGTCACTGTTTCAGCCATGGCTTCCAAGGCCGTCCAATCGGTTTCAGATGATTTTGTTGTAATATCGTTTCGCTCATTTCTGTTCGCTTTTCTCGCTGAAATTATACGAATTGTATTGTTTCTACGTTCAGTGGATATCACAACCGCTATTACACTCCGTAATACACCAATCCCAATCCAACGCTTCTCGTTATAATTTTGACTGTCGTCATAATCAATCACGACTTCTTTCTCGAATATTTCAGGAACATCCACAAAGGAAATCTTATGCTTGCGAATATTGATGGTGCCCCTTTGGAGTGCTGTTCAAGCTAACAGTCAATCGTAGTGCAATGAAACTGCTCATTTTTTGACGCGGAAGGGCACCTGTGCAACTTGCTGTTATTACCTTCTTTATCTGCAACAACACTCAACAGGGCGACCATCGAATTTTGATAGCATCTCATACTCTTCTGGTATACATACTTGGGGAGTAGCCACATCAGATAACCCTTCTGATCCAAAGGTAACTTTTGATCCTTGGAAAGGAAAAATAGATCCAGATTTCAATTACAAGTAACCATTGATTATTATCGGAGACATTATGTTAAACAGGCCCCTGACAGCCTTTCTGTAAAATGGACATAAGGCGCAATAACCCGACAGCCCTCAGGTTGGAGGCTCTCTCAGGCTCACGTTAATCAGCTTACCGTTACGTTGTATACCCAGAGCTGTTAAC
>NZ_JALAAI010000219.1:0-2494 GCF_052785085.1 Candidatus Electrothrix sp. | reverse complement strand
TCCCTTGGTTACCAATGACAAATCGTTTTTTATTACATTAATACCAGAAAAATCTCAAATGTCCATTTTTTTCTGGTGTAAAATTAAAAGATTAACCAGCTAGCAGAAAAAGGCTGTCAGGGGCCTGTCAAATAGCAGATAAGGAAGAAAAACCGAATCAAGCTGCGGAATACCGGTCTATGGCACGAGATTCAAAACGTAATTTTGCCGGAACAGCCCACGAAATTAAGCTGTCCACCTTTCAAATTGCCGCCGTCATTTATGCTCTCCGGGGAGATGAACAGGGTGAAATTGAGGTAAATAAGCTTATTGAACAAGGAGATAAGGATGGAGGCGAAAGTGCCCACTTTTCCAAAGCAATTGAACGTATTCTTACCGGTGAAAGAAACGAAGAAAGTCTCTGTCAGCATTTATCAACTTCTGCATCAATCATTGAAGCCATTTTATTGTTGATCAAGATGCTGCCGTTGCAAGATAAAGAAGCCAAAAAAGACAGCAAAGAAGAACGACGGACAGCAGGCTGTGGCTGACTGTCACATGCTGTTATGATTGCGTAGGGTTGGTTCTCGGATTCATATTCACCGATACGCAGAACCTCTTCCATTCCGAGGAACAAACCAATGAAAGTCGCAAACCCCCTGTACGATGTCGTGTTCAAATACCTGATGCAGGATATGCGGGTTGCCAAACTGGTCATATCCAACATCATTGAACAGGAAATAGAATCCCTTGACTTCGCTTTTACCGAGTTGAATAGAAAACTCCCTGGCGGCGGCCTGACAGTCTTACGGATTGACTTTGCCGCAAAGATACGGGAGCCGGACGGCAGCAGTAAGTTGGTTCTCATTGAGTTGCAGAAGGCCAAATTCCCCACGGATATAACCCGTTTTCGGAAGTATCTGGGGAAACAGTATCTGGAGGAGTCCAATATCCACTTGGATGAAAAAACCGGAAAGAAGAAGGCACTGCCCATTATAAGTATTTACATTCTCGGACATAACCTGCAATACAATGACAGCCCGGTTATCCATGTGAAAAGAGAGTATTACGACCATGCCACCAAGGAGAAACTGACCCGGAAAGAAGAGTTCATAGAAAGTCTCACCCATGACAGTTATATTATCCAAGTGGGGCGGTTGCGGAAAAAACATCGCAATAAGCTGGAAACCCTGCTGAGTATCTTTGATCAGAGCAATGCCAGCAAAGAGAGTAAACATTTTCTTGATGTCCTGGAATCCTCGTTTCCGGATGAATTCAAGGTCGTCATCAGACGGCTGCACAAGGCTTCCGCCAGCAGAGAACTTTGTGAAGATATGGATATGGAAGATGAGATTTTAGAAGAATTAGCGACTCAGGAGCGGCTTATAGCGTACGAAAGGGCGGAAAAAGAGAAAGCGGAAGCGGAAAAAGCCAGGCTTGAAAAGTTACTGAAACAGGCAGGTATTGAATTTTAAGGTTTTTTCGTGAGCCGCTTGAGAATACCGAATAAAAAAACAGGAGAACAGACATGTTTCAACTGCAACTGCATATAGACCCGAAGACAGAGCAACGCCTGAAAACGATTCTGGCGCATACTGAAAATGAAGAAACCTTTGCCCAGAATATCATTGCCTACCAGATCAGCGAGATCCGGAAAAGCCTGCTCAGTATCCGGCTTGAACTGAGAAAGTTCGAGGCCGAGCACGGGCAGGCAACGGAGCAGTTTTACCGGCAGTACGAACAGGGCCTGACCGATGACAGTGAAGAGACAATGCTGTGGGCCGGACTCTATGAAATGCTGCAAGACAATGAACGGCGGCTGCAGGAGCTTGCATGATTGCAGCTTACTTCATGGAAGTTGAGCAGGTGCTTCAGGAGTTCCCGGATATACAGAGTTCAACACTCAGGAAAAAGCAGTATAACTCCAGACAGGGCTGTGTCAGCGGCTCTGTCCAGTTTGATACCGGCTGTCGTCTTGAATTTATGGAACTTAAGGATACCGACAGATCGGCAAAGATCAAATATCGCTATCAGTATATGGATCAGCGGAATGCCTGCGTTTTTCGCTACGACAATGCGCCGCATCATCCTGATGTGGCAACGCATCCTCATCATAAACATGAGAGGGAAGAGGTCACGGAGAGTTGTGAACCCACCTTGTACAACGTATTGTTGGAAATCGCGGAACAGGAAAAGTGAAACGAACAGAAGGTGCCGAGCAGCACGACCATTATGATCGGAGTGTTACCCCGATCCGTTATTAAGCATCGAAAAGGAGCCCCACTGATGCTCTCAAAGTTTTTCCTCGACAGACCCGTTTTTGCTTGGGTCATAGCCATCATCATCATGGCCTTGGGCGCGTTGTCCATCTACCAGATGCCTATAGCCTAATGGCACGACCTTAAGTGGTTGACCACAGGATTACGCCGTTTGTCTTCTTGGTACTGTCAAACGAGGGTAGGCCTTTGGACGACGCTTCACAGCCCGCGGTTCACTGCGACCTGGTCTATTTCCT
>NZ_JALAAI010000218.1:0-2572 GCF_052785085.1 Candidatus Electrothrix sp. | reverse complement strand
TTTTGTCCACGTACATGGCACACAGCTTAAGCTGATCGAATCCTGTCTGGAACTTGTTGGCAACAATCATCACCTGATAGTCTTCCGTATCAAAAGCCTTTCGCATGTCCCGGCCCTTGAGCTTCGGGTTCATGTTCGATGAAGTCTCTGTGAATTTTTCACCCACAAGCCCGTCAGCATTCGGATCGTTCTCATCGAACGTCACTTCACCGGAGAAGGCCACCAAGGCAAGATTGTAGGCCACCTTGTAGTTGGTATAGTTCTGGAGCACATCAAGGATGAACCCCTCTTCGATGGCCTGGCGCATAGAATACACATGGAATGCTTTTGGTTTATTGGTGATCGAAGGCACCTGGTCCGGCTTAGGGAGCTGACCGAATAGTTCCAGGGTTTTGGTCTTGGGGGTGGCAGTGAAGGCAAAATAGCTGAGATTGGGTGATGCTCTGCGGGATGCCACCGCAGCATCCAGAATATCTTCGGCTGTCAGATCGTCATCGTCTTCATCCCTGGCTTCTATCATCAGGACTTCTTTGAGCTTCCGGGCGGTTGATCCGGTCTGGGAGGAATGGGCTTCATCGGCAATCACTGCATAATGCCGTTCCTTGAGATTGATATCGGCTTCAATGGCTAATAATCAGCCAGCTCTTTTTCAATGAAGCTGTCCTTGCTGATCTCCATGGTGTCCAGATCCACCAGCCTCAGCACTTTATCCGGTAGCTTGTCGGCTAAAAGGCTGCGGGCATTTTCCTTGTTGCTGTAGACCTCCCTGAACACCTTGTCATGGGGATTGACCACCTTGCTGTTATTTTTATCGCCTGTCATGATGGAATTTTACCCTTAAGGGGTGATTCAGTCAAGGGGTATGTTTTTCCCGGGACACACCTATTCCACCGCAGAGAACCCAGAGATTCACAGAATTTGAGTTTTTTCCCAGGACAGTCAGAAGAAGCCGTGATGCATGGACGGGCTCATTTTACTTTGTCAGTGCCAGGATCTCTGAGATGTCTTGGGCGGTTTTAATCGCTTCTTTGATTTCTTTTAGTGCAACCAGGTCATCAATTTTGTTAACCTTGGCCATTACTGTATCGATATCTCCAGGGAATTTAAGGGTGATGCCCAACTCTATGGTTTCTCTGAGACCTTCCAACCTGCCTTCATTCCGTAACTTCTCTGCTGTGGTTCTCACGGTTTCACCTCCTTTGGGAAGATGTTTCACCTTCTCTTCCGCATTTTCGGGCTCCTCATCAGTTGCCGAAAGCAAATACCTGATCAATACTCTAAATATCTCCTCGGCATCTTTTGAGTTCAAGCCCTGAAACAAAAGTTCAAACGCTTCATAAATCTTGTCCCGTTTTTCCGGGTAAAAAATATACTCCAAGACCTGGTGGAACACTTTCAGTGTGATCGTGGATTTGAGTTTTTGCTTATTGACCTCAGGGACTTCATGTAAAATGTGTTCAAACTTCGGTATATACTTCTTGTAATACTCAGACGGTACTTGAAACAGGTCTGCAAACTCCAGGCTGTCCTTCCAGCGTCTTTTTCCATGGTAAAAAATCACGGGGATCACAATTGGCAGACCGGTCTTGTTTTCCTTGGCTGTTGTCTGCCAGATTTCGTTCATGTACTTGAAAAGCTGCAGCTTCGTCCATGCTTTCATATCGCTTTTATGTTCTATCAGGATGTATATATCAGCCAAATCACCGCTATACAGCTGAAGTCGAATCACCAGATCAGACAGGCTCTCTTTGAGGTAGTCGCTCACATAGGACTGAGAAGAAACTTCCAAGGTTTCCAGGTCCAGATCTTTGGTGATTTCCTGTGGCAAATAATACCGTACAAAATCTTTAGCAATGCTTTCCCGGCCAAGTATATTTTTTACCACATTGTCGTGGGGTTTGTTGATTTCATCTTTCATATTTTGATTATAGGGTATCAGGGATCGAATGACAAGGGGAATCTGGCAGACCGAATAACTCTCAACTTTGCAGGAAAAACGTTGCCTGGCAGCCTCGGATCAGCCGGAGAAATAACCGCACCCCGAAATGCGGATTTGACATTTCATACATTTTGGGATAAAGCCCCCTTCTTACACACAAACCAAGGAGGGAGCATTTTGGAAATCGAACCCATACTATTATTGGCGGCATTTGCAGGCGGTTATCTTGTATCGCACTGGCAGTGCCGTCATCACCTGCTGATCAACCTGGCCCTGCGCGCCGAACTCATCGACATGCGCCGCAAAGTGCATTGTAACCAATCCGATAAAACCGGCAAAGTCCCGCCATACAAGCGGAAACTCTCAAGGCGGCATCCCCGAGTGCCATGGTGGAGAAAGGCTTTCCTGGGATTTTTGAAAAGGTTCTGCCCCAAGGCGGTAAGCTACAATCAGTTTCATCCGAAGACATTAGAGTCCTGGGCCAAAAAGCTGTTTCTGCCTTCCACCTACATTGCCCTTTTAAAAAAGTGGGCAAAAAAACAGAAAATCCGCAAAGACCGCAGCAAAGCCAAGAGGAGGCCGGGAAGACCAAGCACTCCTCAATATGTGGTTGATAACATCCTGGCGATTAAA
>NZ_JALAAI010000217.1:0-2622 GCF_052785085.1 Candidatus Electrothrix sp. | reverse complement strand
AAAGTTGGATTTTATGTAACTTCTCCAAAAGTGGAGGTAAGGTAATGGGGGTTCTAGCATTGGCATAGCATCTTACGAAAATCTTTAACCAGGGGAAGGCCATACATAGCTTTTATTGACGTGAGTTGTGCTTGTGTTTTGTTGTATTTGCCACGACCGGAGGTGTTTCCGAGAAATTGCCAATTCGCAGCACGATAACATGTCCCCTTGAATCGCTCTGTATCAACAAAAGTTTCAAGCCAGTAAATGGGGTGCTGATACACTGTTTGCCAATCTTCAGAGATAGTTCCAGCACATTTTCCAAGCAAATGAGAAGCGAGATGAGGGACATGAATCCATGGCAGAACAAGAAACCGGGAGTTATATGCAAGAAGGTGACGATTCCTTTCAAGCGTTTCAGTAGACCAGCCAATAAATCTATCACGATGGAGTAGTTTGTAAGGAGCTGATGCAAAGGCAAAGCAGGCAATGGGGCGTTCTGCAGAAAAAAAGATATATTTCAGGTGTTCGCCAACTGGCTGAGTATAACCAAGGTAATGATAATGTTCAACCAGGCCATTAAACAACTTTTCATGTTGGGTTCTTCGAACCTGTCTCATTTCGATTGGTTGGAGTTTTTTAACGGTGGCGTGAATGGGTGTTGTGTCTATGTCAGGTTTACGAATGGTTCGCTGTGATTGTCGTCCACCTGTAAATGGTTTTTTTCTGGCTGGCAGTTTGATTAGTCCATCCCGGTGAAGCTTGAGCATAAGTCCCCGGCAAACGCCATCTTTGAGTACGCCATTGGGTTGAACCCAGTTCCATTCATGGCATACCATTATAGACAAGGCATTGCGGCTTTTTTGGGGATTGTCGGCAATAAGTTTGGTGAGGTAGTCTATGTCCTGGGGGGTGATAACTCGCTTGCGATATGTGAATAATTCACTCATGGTTCAGGGAATTGTTCATCTGGATAAAGCACGTTGCTCTATTATCTGAGATAAGGGTACAATCAGGTTGTTTCCTGAGAGACGGTCGTTTAAAAATTGCCAAAAGGATATGCCGAGTTTGCGGCAAGTTTTTTTTAGGCTTGCAAAGGTGTCTCGACATTTTTGCCCTGCTTCACTGCGGGTGCTGCCACTGATTTTACGTTTTTTAACATATTCGCGAATATCATTTTCGCTTAGATTATTGTGCAGAGGTATTTCAGGTCTGTCCAAAACCAATAGGAGTTCACTTTTGTTGGTATGAAGACGTTTCAAGGCGAGGTTGAGAAGTTGAAAATCAGTGTACTGAGTGAAGATATCGTCGAAAGCTTTTTGCAATCGAACGTTTTCTTTTTCAGAAGGATTTTCTTTGTACGTTTTCAACTCATCGTAGAAATCCCAAACTTGTTGTCGCACCTTTTCAAGGACTTCCTGTTTCTTTGTGCTTGGCACAATGAGCTTCGCCAACGTTCGCTCTGCATGAACCCAGCACAAAGAGTGACTGAGTATGTTAAACTGACCGGCATCATCACTGACAATGACCAGTTTTTTGGGGATGTGGAATAGAAGATTGGCCAGAAGGGCCCCCTCGGTTGCAATTTGTATATGACGTGGTTTGACTATGCCGACTTTTTTGAGATGTAACTTCCACTGAGCAGAATCCGTAAATGTTTTTAGTGGAGATGCTTGTAAAAGAGAAAGGGCCGATTTTGGTAATCGTGCATCGATCATATATTGAAAAGCATCATCGCTGAGGAGATAATCAGTTTCACTGGCACAAAGAAGCTGAAGGAAGTTAATTCTGCTTTTACTCTCTGTGCTTTTGAACCAGGCGAAGAACTCGTTTCCTATGTGAGTGCAGTATCCGTTTTTACCATTGTGACGAGCGCCTGTATCGTCCACGTTGATATAGTCAGAGAATTGTAATCCAGTCTGGAGAATATCATCTTTTTCTGCGTGGAATTGATCTTTACCCTCATTAAGGATCCTGTTTATCTGGCAGGGTGAGATATCAATATTCCATTCCCGTAATTGTTCCAGAATAAGGGGTTGGGTGACATGACAATGATGATATTGATAGAGTATGAAACTCTTGAGGACAGAGTCAAAGTGGCCATCGACATGAGAGGGTAATTTCCCGGCAACAATATTTCCTTCCGGTGTCTGCCATTGCTCAAGTAAATAACGGATGTTGAAAGGAACTACCCGTAACCCTCGGACCGTATAAGGATTAAGCCCTTTAAAAATAGAACCCTCAGGGATGTGCTCAGGCGCTATCCGTTCCTCTTTATCGATTTTTAACGTTGCCGTTTTTTTTTTCTTCTTTTTCTGAGTAGATCTTTTGGAAGAAGATTGCGGTTGCGGATCTTTCGGCAATTTGCTGGGTTTTATCTTGGGCTTGGGATTCTGGTTTTTGAGACGGGCAATTTCATCTTTGAGAATCTGATTCTGCTCCTTGAGGGTAAGGATGATTTCAAATTGCTGTTCAAATTGTTCCAAGAGAAAAATGATTGTTGGATTTTCCCTGTCTTTTTTGGGGATATTTTCGACGATCTGATCGAGTGTGTTTTTCATGCTTGGCATGGTACATGATCAGGGCCTCGAACGCACGCTTTATTTTGCCTCCACTTTTGGAGAAGTTACGTTTTGTCTTCTT
>NZ_JALAAI010000216.1:0-2688 GCF_052785085.1 Candidatus Electrothrix sp. | reverse complement strand
TACTATCCTGGCGGGACAGTAAGAAAAAAAATGAAAATAAAAAAATCTGTGGTGCCAAGAACGAATTGCCAAAACACTTAACATGCTGATTTCAAAAGGATTATTTTCTCGGTATCGCAAAGTTGGGTTAACAGCTCTCATTCAAGGCACCGGGTGGAGTGTGGTGCCCCGGTTGTCAGGATTTTAAACAATACGACTCTTGCGGCCTTCCCCTGTGCATTTTTGCCCTTGACGGAAACCCTTTGTTTACATTCTTAATTCAGTATGTTTTTTTATCCCCAAAAAAAACTATCAATTCCTGACTTTAAATGATCATGCGAAAGAACATACCTGCTCCAGTTATTGCAATTCTGAGTACAATTGTCGCCGATGAAGAAACACATGCAACTCTTGACAGTCTTTTTATGTATGCTGGAGCACCGGGAGAACCGCCAGACCGCACCAAATATGCCAAGGCTCTTGAGTGGCTAAGGATTGTGAACAATACGCCCGATGTCGATCCTCTATCAATTCTTGGTAAAATTATAGAAGAATACATGGAGACTGACCCAGCCCCTGATTCTTGCTCTGATGATGCTCATATTAAACAACGAATGGAAAACAGGGGTAAACTCAAAAAAAAATTACACGAGTATGGACTTACCTATATTACAGGAGGAATTATATCTGAAAATGTAAACACAAGTTCGCCTTCAAAATCACTGGAAGAAATCATTAAGCGTCATGATGTTAAAACGATATCTTCTGAATTTGAGAGAGCCTTAAAGAACATTAGCTCAAATCCCCCTGATGCCGTTTTAGCTGCCTGTACAATTTTAGAATCTATTTGCAGGATATATATTGAAGATCATGATCATTTGGAGCTTCCCAAGAAACTCAGCTTAGATAAAATTTGGATTATTGTTAGAAAAGATTTGGGTTTTGATCCTCAAAAAATTGAAGATCAAGATTTGCAAAAAATATTAACCGGAATTATTTCCATTGTTAACGGGATAGGTTCATTACGCACTCATGCAGGTAGCGCACATGGTGTAGGCAGAACTCGTTATAACCTGGAGCCAAGACATGCAAGGCTTGCTGTTCATGCGGCACATACTATTGCAGCATTTATAATGGAATCTTGGGAAAAAAAGATGCACAGTAAGGCTTGAATATTCCGCATGTCCTTTCAGAACAATTGACAACATATATATAGCAGGATACGGAATAATCATGCTGAAACAACGGTCTTCCTGTAATCCACGCAACAAACTGTTTCCTCAGCTGGAAATATTCAGCCATAATGGTTATACTCTAATTGACGGCTCTTCCGATATCGTCAACAACAGGGCTTCGTTTTTTCAGGGAACACTTGCCAACATCACGCTGAAATGTGATGAATCTTTTTATCATTTTTCTGATGAACCGATTCAAGGCCCGTATTTTTAAGGAGGGAACGCCCCATGAAAACATCAATACATAAAATGATAGGGGCAAACTGCATCACTCTGGATGACGGCCAGCAGGTCTATAAAACCATTCACCCGGAGTTGACAGCAGGCCGCCCCGTGGAACTGGATTTTGACCAGGTGGAAATCTTTGCCTCTCCCTTCTTCAATGCCGCCATCGGCCAACTGCTGAAGGATATAGCACCGGATGACCTGAACCGTCTCCTTGCCTTTCACGGGCTGAATTCCAACGGTCAGGCCGTTATGCGGCGGGTTATTGAGAATTCCAAACGCTATTACAACGAACCGGAATTCAGGAAAAATCTTGACGACATTTTCCTTGAGCAGAGCAAGGAGCTGCAATGGCAGTAAATTATACTGTCCAGGCGAATGTTGTTGATATACGGCGGGATAATCCGAAACAGGAAGATGCCTTTCTGGTTGATACCAATGTCTGGTACTGGCTGACCTACACCAAGGCCAGCAACTCGGCACAGCCCCACCAGACAAGGCATTATCCCGCCTATATCGGGAAAGCCCTTTCCGCCAAAAGCCAACTGCACCATTGCGGCCTTTCGTTAAACGAACTCTCTCATATTATCGAAGGCACTGAAAGAGATATTTTCAGACGATCATCTCCCGCCACTAATACAAAAAAGTTTCGCCACAACTTCCCGGCTGAACGAAATAATGTTGTTGCGGAAATTCAAACCGCCTGGGAACAGGTGGAAACTATGTCAAAATCGCTTGATCTAACCGTCAATGCGGACTTGACAGATAAGGCTTTGCAACGAATGGCTACCGAATCTCTGGACGGCTATGACCTTTTCCTGCTTGAGGCCATGTCAGAGGCCGGTATTCAGAATATAATCACCGATGACGGCGATTATGCCACCGTGCCCGGAATACAGCTTTTCACTGCCAACAAAAACGTGATTAAGACGGCGAGAAATCAGGGCAAGCTGGTCAGGAGGTAGCTTGCCCCTTCAATCTGTCTTTTTTTCTCATTCGGGCCAGCAATTCAACGGATACCACCTAATGCAATTCCCCCTGAATCCGGGTCAGTCCATCGGATATAAGGCCGGTGTAATGATCGATAATCTTTCCAGTCAGCACAGAATCGTATGTCCGTTTCAATACCATCGCCATTAAAGCACCTCTTCTGGCGTATTAACTCGCCCAAGAACGGCTACTTGATTAGCGATGGATTGAATAGAAATACCTTCTGGAATTTGCGGAAGCAATTTTAATGTTTCACGGA
>NZ_JALAAI010000215.1:0-2696 GCF_052785085.1 Candidatus Electrothrix sp. | reverse complement strand
CAAGTAACTTAAGAAGATCATGGCAATTTTCTCCTGATAAAGTAATTCTAGAGAAAATATGATCATTTTATTCTGCTTTTCAAGTGGTTATTGTTGATTTTGTATCAAGAAGGTGTCGTTTTTGAGTTTATCAGCAAGGAGCTTTTGGATACCTGTTTTATCAATATTCAGATTGTACCAACTTCTCTCACGCTTGAACTGCTCCAGCTCGAAATACAACTCATCCATGTTCAGTAGCGAGATATGCCTGTCAGTCAATTTGACATCATCTTTCCGAGTAGCCTCAGCGGTCTTCTTTGAGTGGATGGATTGAATACGCGGATACCAGTCAGACACAACCGGGTGCAGCTGAAGATACTCTGTTAGCTGACCCAAGTTGGGGACGGGAGCATCCTTCTTAAAGTTATATTCTTTTCCGTCCTCCGCTTTCCGTTTTGGTCGAATAATCTGCAACTTCTTGCCAAAGTCATAGGTGACATTCAGCGGTATGGTGAATACGCGTCGTCGCTCATTACCGGGTAAGCCTTCATCAGCAAGGAATTGACGGAATTTATCCATAAAATCGGCTTCCACACCGAAGACATTCAGCGTTTCAAGCTCTTCAATGTATTGAGGAATGGACGGTGCGTAGCTGTGCCCGCTTCGCTTGAGGCTCCAGCCGTATCCTTTCAGTCGCACGCCACGTCCAAAGAGCTGAATAATCTGCGCACCTTCGCTTTTACCAACGTGCATCAAACCAAGGGTGCTGACTCGCCAGCAGTCCCAGCCTTCAACAAATTTCTTTGAGCCGATAAGCAGGTTAACCGGAGACGTGGAATCCTTAACAGCATCAAAGGTAGCTTCCGAAAAATCGCTATCTTCAACAGACAGAGATAAACCATCCTGCCTGGCCACACCTTCAATGTGATCCGCAAGTGCTTTGGCCTCGCCAACGTTAATCAGCCCAAAAGGCGTTTCTGACGTACCGACCCGCAGAGCAATCTCCCCGGATTCTCCCTTCACTCGATCAAGGGTCAGATGTCCGCCGGTGTTTGTGTTGAAGAGTTTTTTCAGGATATTTTTATAGAGATCATCATAGGAAAGCCCTGCATTCATTGTTTTGGCCAGCCATGTAAATGAGCTTTCAAAAATATCTACGCCGTTACTGTCCAGCAGGCCGGTATCCTGTCCGTTACCAGTCAGGATTTCCTCCATACGCTTACAGGCCTTATCTTTGTTCGAGAGGAAATCAGCTATAAATGCGATGATCTGGGCCACATCGGTTGCGATAATCTGTTCGTCCTTCCCGAGCTTGCCACCGGTTACGGTGCTCCCAACGAAAACCCATAAAGGCTTCTCAATATTAAAAGGATGCAATACCTGGGCTTTATCCTCATAGATATCAAGCTGCTGATAGAACTTAAGCAGACATGCTGTCAAGTAGACGGCTTTTGTCTCATCAAATGATTTTGGTAAATTGAGGATCTGGTAGTCTTTACCAAAACCATCCTCATAAAACCAACGATATGAATAGTCGAAAACAACCGTTTTTGCATAGTCGTCTTCGTGTCCCGTACCGGAAACAGCCTGATCAAAGGTTGCTGAGTATTCAAAGGTAAAGCCTTTTTCACACAGTATGGCACGGTTTTTAAACCATGCATTTTCATCAGCCTTGGCATTTTTCCCTGAAAGGCCACGATGCCCTTCGTCAACAAGCAGCAGATTCTGATCGCCAAGACTGCGTGTTGCAATCGTGTTCGGACCTTCCTTATCTCCCAGCTTGGTAATTTCCAGAACATCCACTCTGGAAAGCCCCTGCGCCAGCGTAAACAGCCTGTAGCCTTGCTTTGCAAAATGGGATGCGCCAATGTTACTCTCGGAAAACTCGGCAATATGTTGTTCGCTCAACCGCTCATTGGGTGAAATCAGGATACATCGGGAAAGGTCTTGCTCTTTGCCATATTTTTTCGAGTAGTGCTGATACTGCAAAAGGTTAACATGCATCAGCAGCGTTTTGCCCGAACCGGTGGCATTCTGCAAAGAGAGCTTGTTCAGCTCGTCTTCGTTGAAATAATCCATATCAGCATATTCCGGCCAACGGCTATTAAAGCGGTCAACATACTCGTTCAACGCTACGAGCAAAGATTCCCGGTCACTGAAATAACGGTCGAGATAGATTTCAACAAACAGAAGGGAAAGCCACTGATAATACTTCCAGACCACCGGGCGATGACGCTTGGCATTTATCGCTTGGGTGTGGTGGACAATATTTTCCTCATAAGCGAGCAGTTGCGTCTTGCTCAGTTCCGTTACATCATCCCAAAACAGATTGCTATTAACCAATGCATGGTAAAAGTTATGCAGATTGTCCTTGTCCAAGCCTTCCAGCCTGGGATCACGAACAGGCTCAGCCAGTTTGTGAAATGGACGCTTCTTTACGCCTTCCCGGAGGGGATCAATACCAAACAGGCTCATCAGCCATTGATTCAGGAGAAGCTTATCCCTGAATTTATGCTGTTTTGGCCCCTTGGATTTTCGTTTAGCCATTAGGAAAGCCCTCCGTTTTTAACCACGGAATGCACCGAAGACACAGCAATTCAGAGCCTAAACTTTTTTCAATATGAGAATAGCGCAATGAGAAATTTTGGGCGCAACTATCCCGCCTCTTCAATTTAGACATGTTTGAAAAGTTAGGTTACCCTCTGGTTGTTTGTTTT
>NZ_JALAAI010000214.1:0-2839 GCF_052785085.1 Candidatus Electrothrix sp. | reverse complement strand
CTTCAAGAGAAATTCAGGATTAAGGTTATAACAAACCAAATCAAGCATTCAATGAATCTGAAGATTGAAAAACTTCAGCGAGCCGCATGAAATGCACCTATTCAGAGGGAAAGGTGTCGTTTTTGAGGATACAAGAAGGGACGATGACCGGCGCAGCCTGGAAAATCGGCCAGCCTCGATTCCTGGCCCTCGGCTTTGGGATTGGCCCGCTCATCGCAATCAGCTATCTCTTGCTCTCACCACTCATGAGCACCCCACCAGATGAAAACGCTATTGGCCCATTTGCCAAAATGGCTACAACACCCGGCCTGCAACAGGTCATCGCACTCTTTATCGCCCTTGTTCTGGCCCCTCCTGTTGAAGAGTTACTCTTTCGCGGGGTCATGTTTGGTGGAATCTGTCAATCCTTTGGCCCGATCTGGGCTGCAATCCTTACCACCTTTCTCTTTGCTGCCTCTCACATTATAGAGGCAATCCATTTTTGGCCTGCCTTTGTCTTTATTTCTCTTATGGCATTAGCAGCACTCTGGCTCCGGATATCCACAAAGACAATCGGCCCCTCAATAGCACTTCATTTTTCTTACAACCTCGTTATGATATCAACCATTTTTCTTGCCACCTGAAAGATCCCTCTCAAATACATCCTCGTAAAATTTCCTCAATAATCGCCTGAGAATATTGATTCAAACGCCAAACTTTGGCTAACCCCAAGGCGTTCTCAGCGATCCGGGGAATATCCTCTGCCGGGATATTCATTTCTGTGAGCGTTACAGGGCTGTGTACCTTGCTGAACCAGGTACGGAGAAAGGCAATGGTTTGCTCTGCAACCGCCCTCTCCCCCTGCCCTGCCAGCTGCTGGAACTGAGCAGAAGGAAGAATCCCCTGCCCCAAGCGAGCAATCCGGGCTGTATCCTGGTACAGATACCATTGCAGCCAGCCCGGCATGACCACGGAAAGCCCGGCCCCGTGCGGTACATCATAAAGGGCACTCAGGGAATGCTCAATCATATGCATAGGGAAACCTACCCGGCCCAATCCTGCTGCGGTGAGACCATTCAGGGCCAGGGTGGCGGTCCACATCAGGTTAGCCCGGCCTCCATAATCACGGGGATCCGCCAGACAGCGCTCACAGGATTCCATTGCATTGAGGATCAAGCCTTCCATAAAACGGGCCTGAACCGGGGTGTCAGTATCCTGGGTAGTCATGTAAAATTCCAGGACATGGGCAATAGCATCCACAGCCCCGTAAGCTGTGTAATCTGGTGGGACAGTATACGTTATTTCCGGGTCCAGGATGGAGGTCTTGGGATACAGCAAACGATGACCAAAACCAAATTTCTCCTGGGTGTCCTGATTGGTGATAACCATGCCGGAGTTCATCTCTGAGCCAGCAGCAGCCAAAGTCAGCACCGTAAGCACAGGCAATGCAGACTTGACGGATTTTTTGCCAGTAAAAAACTTCCAGACATCGTGTTCAACCACAGAACCAGCCGCTATGGCCTTGGCTGTATCAATGACTGAACCGCCGCCCACTGCGACAATCACATCCACCCCTTCCTGCTTAGCCTTGGCAATGCCTTGCTGAACATGATCCAGCAGCGGATTTGAGCGCACACCACCATGTTCAACCACTATGACGCAGGCATCGGCAAGGGAGTTCATCACCTCCTCGTAGAGCCCGCTTTCTTTCATACTGCCCTGTCCGTAGACCAGCAGGGCCTTTTGCCCCAAGGCAATGGTTTCGGAACCGATTGAGGGGATGGTATTGCGACCAAAGATAATCTTGGTCGGGTTGTGAAAGACAAAATTTTGCATAGGAACGACTCCTGATGGGTCTATGAAAGTTCATATATTGTTGTCCCGCTCCAAGGGGAGGAAGGGGAGTTATAACGACCGCAACCTGTTTCTTGCACGCTCCTTTACAGCATGATCCCGATGATCAGTGTTAGGGAAACCGACTGCCTTCAGGTAGGCCTGTTTTGCTTTTTCCGGCTCGTCCATTTCCTCATAAGTACGCCCAATAAGAAAATAGGTATAGACCGGCCTTGTTGTTTTCAGCTTGATTGCCTTACGAAAAGCCTTGAGCGCATCGTCGTAGGTTCCCTCGGGCAGGTCTCCGAAAAAGAGGCGGGCAAATGTCTTTAAAAAGCCATTCAGACTGGCTACTTCTTTATAATAAATCCCTAAAACCGCATAGGCATCTGCATAGTCAGGGTTCATGGCCAAGGCCCTGCGGATATTCTTCTCCACAGAGCTGGAGAGCTTGACCTTTTCCTTGCTTCCCCGCAAGAGAGCAAGATTACCATAGCTGACAGCCAACTGGTAATAACTTTTCGCTCTATCCGGGAACATCTGTTGTAATCTTTCAGCGTATTGAACAGCCTGTTCATAATACTGTTCTGACTCCTCTGAAGACAGATCTTCACCAATATCGTTGTATGCCCTGACAACCTTGCTCAGACACTCAAAATCACCTGGTTGCATCTCCAGGGCTCTTTTATAAGAGGCCAAGGCACTGACATTATCGAATTGCCGATAAAAAATATCACCTTGTTTGATATGGGTGTCAGCTGTCTGAGCAAAAACAGGGAGTGCGGAGAAGGTGATGAGGAGAAAAAGGCAACCAAGGAGATACTGCGTAGAGATGCGCATTATCCGTTCAAATGCTGGCATATTAGTACTCATTTTGTGACTCTCTTTGTATCAATTTTTCAGCAATTCAGAGCCTAAACTTTTTTCAATATGAGAATAGCGCAATGAGAAATTTTGGGCGCAACTATCCCGCCTCTTCAATTTAGACATGTTTGAAAAGTTAGGTTACCCTCTGGTTGTTTGTTTT
>NZ_JALAAI010000213.1:0-2911 GCF_052785085.1 Candidatus Electrothrix sp. | reverse complement strand
CGCACTCTCTGGCACTACATTAAGAATCCGAAAATCTGTGATGAGTAATTACAGATATTTGAAAGAGGAGCAAGGCCCCAAAAAGGACTTTTTTTCGTGTTTTGAGCACAAATCCTACGAACTTGGGTTAGAGGATGGCTGCTTGCATACTTGTTGTATTCAAACTCCAGTAACACGGTTAACGCTGTGGGACTGCACGTCGGCCTGCTGCCTTGCCACTTTGGCTCAAGAAGGTAAGATGAAAACTGCGGTCGTAGATCAGTATCAGCGAATCCATTCACAACCGGCAGAAAAATAGTGAAAAAAAGAATGATCAAGCAGGTGACCATTTTCGTCTGTTTTGTCTTCTTCTGTACGTTGTTCATAGCTATTATCCCCTATCTTATTATGTTAGCTCTTCTAAGCAATAAATTTGTATCTATTTTTTATTTTTAGGTTTAGTCTCGGTGGCAGGCCGAGGAGAGACGCTTTCAAGGGGATAGCAACCTCTACTCTTCAGATATTTCGAGTGACCTGAACTACAACCTTTCGGTTCGTGTAATCAATATCCAGCGCTTGGAGTATAAACACACCTTCTGATAATATTGATATAATATTATTTATATCTGAAAAACTGAACGCTCTCCTCGGCTTCATAAGCGGATGCGCCGCAAACTGTTGCTAGACAAAAGACTATCACCAACAACTGAATAATCTGTCTAAACTTCAGACTTCCCTCTCATTCAATATTTGAATGAAACACTCTGTCTTGAAAAAATCAAGAAGAAAAAGGAAGGAGAGAAGTTAATCGGCAAAAGAAATCATGCTGTTAAAGCATTTTTTTGCTTCAAGCAACCCTCAACACCAAAGTCCGCAACGCCTGAATAAAGAACGGATCATCATTCAACCCCTTGGTTGACTCAAGTCGCATACCCAGCTCCGCAGCCTGATCCTTATAAAGCATATCAATTTCATACAGGGTCTCAATATGATCAGAAACAAAGGAAATGGGCACCATCAGGATGTTTTTACATCCATCCTGGGCCAGCTGGTTCAGCATGTCCGGCGTGCTGGGTTCTAACCACTCCACCGGACCACTCCGGCTTTGAAAACAGAGCTTGCCTTGCCTGTCAAGTTGTCCCTCTACGACTGCAATAGTCTGTTGTAACTCCTCCACATAGGGGTCACCCTGATCAATAAATGATTTTGGTAAACTATGGGCACTATAGACCAACTGCACCGTCTCCTGTTCTTCCTCTGTAAATAAGGCCAGGTCATCCCGAATACGTGTAGCCAAGGCCTGGGTATATTCCGGTTCAGCAGGCCAGGAACGGATTTCCTGTATGGGAATTTTGCAGCCAATCTTTGCGTGTTGTTGTTTTAGATCAAAAAAGGAAGAACCACTGGTGGCGCGGCAATAATGAGGGTAGAGAGGGAGCGCAATCAGATCGGTTACACCAGCATCAATCATCTCCTGTAAGACTGTATCGGCAAAAGGGGGCCAGTACCGCATACAAAAACGGACAATAAAATCTCCATCACCAGCTAAACTCTGCTCCAGTGCCTGGGCTTGTTCAGCTGTTATCCGGGTGAGCGGTGATCCTCCACCAATTTTTTGATAATTCCTCATGCTCACCGGAGCACGTCGGTACGCAATCATCGCAGCAATAGGTTTTTGCAGCAATGCAGGACCAAGGCGAATAATCTCTCTGTCCGAAAAAAGATTATATAAAAAATGACGGACATCTTCCTGTTTTTCCGGTCCTCCCATATTCAGTAAGAGTACACCAGTTTTCTTTTCCATATCATCCATCCTGTTGATTTTTTTTATTATACATAAGGCTACACCCCCCTGTAAGTTTTCGTCAAGTAAATGTCGTTTTAGATCTTGTCTATTCAGAGATCAATGTCTATAATAAAAGCATGATAAGGTTATATTCCAAACTAAGTTCTCTGAATTTTTTCCGGCAACGCCCAAACATCGCCTTCTTATTTTGTATTTTCTGTGGGTTGTTCAGAACATTCTTTTCTGCTCTCGGATATCGAAGGGATATTATTGCTTGCCGATAGGAAATTCTGAGGGCATCTGACTATAATCTTTGAAGAAACAGTGGTAAAGGGCCGCTGGTACTATTAAATTGTGGAGGATATATGGATCTAAAAGTTGAAGCCAGAAATCTAGATATGCGCAACGGCTGGCGGGAAAAGATAGAAGAAGAACGAGAAAAAATTATCCGCCATTATACAAACCTGGTTCTTCATCTTCGTGTCACTATAGAGGCCACTCCTGGCTATAAAGAAGGAGGTTATGAGATCAGTTTAGTTGCCTCTGTCCCCAATGATACTGTTGTTGTTAAACGCTGGGGCGAAAAAGTTCATCCATTGTTGGTTGAGAGTTTTAACGTTCTCGGCCTGCAATTAAAAGATATAGTTCAAAAAAAGCAGAATCATAAACATCAGGTCAGCGCCAAGACCCAGGGCGGCGTCCCTGGTGGTGATACCTGCGGAACCGTTCAACGAATGTTTTCTGAGTATGGCTTCATCATGACCCATGATAAACAAGAAGTCTTTTTCCATGCCAAGTCCTTAAAAGATCTTTCTATGGATGATCTTGAGGAGGGGGCCGTTGTTAGTCTTGCTATGGAAGACGGTGATAAAGGTTTACAGGCGGTCTGGGTAAAAGCTGCTTAGTTAATACCTCAATAAAGACTCTACAGTCGTAAGTTCTCTGACAACTTGACAAATTTGTAAAAAAGCATACAGTATAAGCTACAAGATAACTTCTTCAAAAAATCAGAGGAGGTAATTGTATGCTCAACTACTTGTATGATTCATTAACAGGCTTTCGTAACGTATTTTCCCGTGAAAAAACCTGGCTTGTTTTCGTCATGATTGTCCTCGGATTTATCGGCAGCACAGAAATGGTTGGTAT
>NZ_JALAAI010000212.1:0-2929 GCF_052785085.1 Candidatus Electrothrix sp. | reverse complement strand
GTTGTCAAGGCAAGGGGTTAAACAACAGAGTATGCTTAAAATGTCCATTTTGTTCTCCTGAATGATTTATCGTTTACACAATAATAATCATCCAGAAGAGATTGACAATTGATTGGCGAAGGTATTGCGTTTTGCATCAATTAGTAATCTACCGATAAATCCCAGAGAAGCGGAAAAAACGAACAGTTCAAGCAGGATATCTTCAAGATGTTCCTGTTCTGCTTTTTTGGGGGCCGTGTTGTCCTTTTCCTTCTTCATGCTGCGGCCTCCTGCATCTCCGAACGGGTCATTCTGGAATTCGTGGCGGTGAGGTGTGCTGAGAGGTCTTTCATGGTGGGTCTCCTTAGTGAAAAGCTTCACCATTCTTCGCTTGCAAACGAAAAATGGCTGTTAAGCAGGTTGCAAGACCGCCACTAAGAACGGCAGACCCGGAGGTCTCCCACTCAACAGCCAAAGAGAGTGCGCTGAAAATAAGACACAGTACCGCCTGTGAATAATGAAAAAGCGGTTGTCCTCTTAGTGGTCGGGCTTGCAATCCCGGCCTACGGATTTTGCCGCAGGCAATGAACAAATTACAGAGGGAACGAACTGTGGTCAATAAAAAACATGATATGCCTCTGTCCTCAGTTATCAAGAGCAGGGAGACACCAAAGGCGACAGGGGGGGGGGGGCGACACCGGAAACGGGGTGTCTTTTTATAGCAATTCCCCTCTTTCCAAAAACCCCCACCCAAAACCCCCATACCTGGGACTTATAAAAATGCACTCCGGGCCTGTCTTAAAGTTCAGATGAAAGCCCAAGAATGCCCCCTTAAAGTTTCGTTTTCTTCCCACCCAAAACTTTCCACCCGGCTGAGTATTCAGGAGCATATAAGAGCATCATTGACCATTTTGGACTATTTGAGCAGATTTTTTTTACAGGTTTCGGTTTAGGTTTCCCCCCTGAAACCTCTCTGAGTACGCACTTCAGGCGGGCAGTTCAACGACGCAATGTAACTTCCTAAAACTTCACGCATTCTTTCAGAACAATTGACAACACATATACAACAGGATACAATAGTTATGTTGAACTAACTGTTTCCCCACAATCCGCGCAACAAACTATTTCTCAATTATGCAACAGGTCAACGCCGCCACACTCGCTGAATTCATCCTGATTTCTTATCCTGATAAGAATATCACTCCGATGAAATTGCAGAAACTTGCCTACTACGCAAAGGTATGGTCACTTGTTGCGGGCAGGCCGTGTACAGATGCCCTGTTTGAGCGGTGGGAATACGGCCCGGTGAACAGACCTATCTTTTTTTCCTATAAGGAGTTCAGCAAGCAGCCTATTCCAGCCCCTGCAACCCCTTCACAGCAGCACATAGCGGATGAAGATGCAGAGCTGTTGAAATTCATCCTTGATCATTATGTGAACCATTCCGCCGTGGCCCTGAGTGCGATGACGCATAAAGAAAAACCTTGGAAAGAGACACCACCTGATCAGGTCATTTCCGATCAGGCTATCCAGGATTACTATTCCACACTCTCCTTTGCAAAAAACTTTCAGGGGAAATCCTGGAAGGAAGGAACATACTATGTGCTGAAAACCAATTCCTGGTATTCATTCACAATGGATATGAGCGAAGAAGAGGCGGAAACCTATGCTTCATATCCTTCTTATGAAAACTACCTGGAGCGGCGGAAAAAGTCTGATCTGTCGGTACAACGCTTCATGCAAAAAATTTTCTGATTCACTTGTCTCACTCGCATGATGATAAACACGAAAGGGAATACCTTGCAGAGCTTATGCAGTATTTCCCTGTTACGCTTCCTCTCTCTCTCTCTTGATACGGCAGAAGAACAAATCAAGAACTCCTGCAACAACCAGCTAAACACTTTCTTTTTTTTTCAATCTCGGTAAAGTATATTACCTTATAAAAAAGATACGAGCTCATACCTGCTGCTATCCATGACATTGAACAAGGAACACGATACATCGACATCAAATGCATAGTATCCCCGAAAAATTATCAGCCATCGGCTTTGACCAGTCCCTCCTGCACAACGTGCCAGCGGAAGACCTGGAGCATTTCGAGCTGGCAAAGGTGGCAGCAGTGCATAAAGACAGCTATATCGTCACCACCGGAGAAAATAATGTCTCTGCGGAACTGGTGGGTAAGATCCTCTTCAACGCCTCCTCACCTTTGGATTACCCGGCAGTGGGTGATTGGGTTCTGACCAGTTTTTATGATAATGATACCCTGGCCATCATCCATGAACTCTTACCGCGCAACTCCCTGCTCAAACGGAAAACTCCAGGCAAAAAAGTGGACTTCCAGCTCATTGCCGCCAATATTGATACGGCCTTCATTGTCCAGTCCCTGAATGAAAACTTCAACCTCCGCCGCCTGGAACGCTATCTGGTAATGGTACACGAGGCCGGGATTAATCCTGTGGTCCTGCTCAGCAAGAGTGACCTGCTGGATAATGATGACATTGCCATCAGAATTGCCGAGGTGCAAAGCATTGCCCCAGACATTGAGATTCTGTCTCTGAGCAGTGAAGATGGTTCCGGCCTGGACGATATCAAAGCAATGATGCAACCAGGCCAAACCTATTGCCTGCTGGGCTCATCAGGGGTTGGTAAGACCACCCTGCTCAACACCCTCATTGGCGAAGCACTCCATACAACCAAAACAGTGAGCAGCAAGGAGAGCAAGGGACGACATGCCACAACCCATCGGCAGCTGATCCGGCTGGGTTCCGGGGCCATGATTGTGGACACACCGGGGAGTAACCGTTCACCCCCCTCATTCCACACAAAAAAAGATTGGACAAAAAAAGAAGATCACGATAGTTTAAGGGTCACAACGTTTTTTACGAGATCTATCCACGTTCTGAGTTCGCATGCACCTATCCAGAGAAGAGTTGCGAAAAATAGATAA
>NZ_JALAAI010000211.1:0-3154 GCF_052785085.1 Candidatus Electrothrix sp. | reverse complement strand
TGAAGAGAAAGTTAGCTGGACGGCCAGGAAAATAGTCACATTGCTATAGGGAAGAACGCCTGAGTCTCTCCAGAGAGAGCAAAAATGCTCAACAGGCGTATATCGTTGTCGTGTCCGGGAATTGCTGTACGATCTGGCTTACCTTCATCTTTCCGAGCCATTCAACGATGTCACGGAAGTTCCGGGGGCCGAGCCCAACATCGCAAAACATTACAGGCCCCTGTACAAGGGGACGCTCATGATCAACTCTAACTTCAACAGGGAACGAGGAAACCAGGTCATCAAGGACAACCTGGCAGACTTGGTAGCCTTTGGAAAACCTTTCATTTCCAATCCTGACCTTGTAGAGCGGTTTGAAAAGAATGCGGAGCTTGCCAAGTGGGATGAAAACACCTTTTATACACCGGGAGAAAAAGGGTATACGGATTATCCTCCCCTTAAATAGAACTGGCGTACCTACAGCCATCGGCCACGCCTCTTGACAGGCAACCAGAAACTGCTTGGTCGGAATTGCCAGAGCCTGGACATGGCTGAGTTTCATCATAGCAGGCTCTCTGACCAGCCTTGTTGAGACGGCGAGTCTCAACTTTCTCTTTACGTTCACGATAGTCTGCGGGCTCGCTTTTCCTCAAAAAGTAGACATACGGACGGTAACAGGCTTTGGTCTGGTTGCGAAACTATTGCGCCAGCAGAAGGCTCATAAAGAACGAACCCACTCCATAACCGCAGCAAAAGGATATTGTTCCAATCGTCCAAACAACTCATGCTTGCTCAACGTACTCCGGGTCAATCCCGGAGATGAAAGCCCACAAAGCAGGCGGGTGATCTAGCGCGGGCTGGACAATGCCTGGGGATATTGCCTGCGAAGTCGCTGCAATGCTTCAGCCAATCCTTGCTGTTCCGGTATTGTCTCATCATTGCCCCTACTCCTGATCAACGCATTTTCACCCTGTAAGCAGAACGAGCAATGCCCGCAGCCCCCTCGTTCCTCCCCAAAGTAACGCAACAGAAATTCGGTCTTGCAACCTGCATGATTGATCAGCTCAACCACTAAACCCAGCCGTTTCAGGTCACTGCGTTCCCGTTGAGCAAAACGTTCAACCAGCCCCTGTTTCAGGGTTCCAATATCAAGTTGAGCATGAGCAGGTTTCCTGAAACCAAGCCGGGCTCCACTGACCTTGAGCACCAAGTCACCCTGCTGTTCCAGATAATCCAGGGCTGCAATCACCCGTTTTCTTGGGCTGCCGGTTCGTTGCATAGCCTCATCAAGATCAATAGTGAACCAAATCTTCTGTTTGACTGCGCAGGACAAGAGGTTCTTGAGGAATTGCTGTCGGTCTGCATCAAAGCGGGGCAAAATCTCCGCAGAAGGGCGTAAAGGCTTAAAGGAATAACTGCTGTAAAACGGGCCTGTGGATTGCAGCACACCCTCAAGCTCCAGATAGGTGAGCAGGGTTTTGACCACTAAAGGCCGCATATCAAAAAGGCCGGAAAGCTCATAAACAGAGCAGGAAAAAACGGTCTCCTGATTCAGGATATGATCGACAAAATCCTGCACATGATCAGGCTCCGGGGTATCGCCGTAGACAAAATTCTCCAGCACATGGAGATCATCACCATTGCCCAGCATGAGACAGGTTGAAGGCAAACCATCCCGCCCTGCCCTGCCGATTTCCTGAGCATAATTCTCCAGACTCTTGGGCAGGTTATAATGATATACCGCCCGGATATTGCTCTTATCAATGCCCATACCAAAGGCAATGGTGGCCACCACAATGGCCTCGTCCGAATCCATGAACCAGTCCTGAACTTCCTGGCGTTGCTCATCCTTGAGACCAGCATGATAAGGCCTTGCAGGAAAACCAGCCTCTGCAAGCATTCGAGCCACCTCCATTGCTGTCTGCTGAAGCGTGACATAGACGATGCTCGGACCTATGCTCCTGCTATCTTTCTTTTCAGTAAGATGACGCAATAAGGCTTTGTCTGGTTCATTACCCGGTTTACCAGCTGGTTCAAAGAGCAGGGCCAGGTTAGGACGATAAAACCCGGTTTGAATACAATCAGCTTCGGCAATAGCAAAGCTCTGTCGGATATCCTCAGCCACTTTGGGCGTTGCTGTGGCTGTCAACCCCAAAACTGCCGGTACAGCAAAGGTCTTGGCTAATTCTGCAAGCTTCAGATAATCCGGGCGAAAATTATGCCCCCATTCGGAAATACAATGAACCTCATCAATAACCAGTAGAGAGAGCTGAAGCCGGGAGATCAAACCGACAAAACGCTCATTGGCAAAGCGTTCCGGGGCCACATAGAGCAGCTTCAGATCTCCTTGTTGCAGCCTGTCATAGACAGCAGTAACCTGATTAAAATCCAGGGAAGAATCCAGCCGGGCTGCGGTAATGCCTTTGCCAACAAGAAAATCCACCTGATCCTTCATCAGGGCCATGAGCGGGGAAACCACCAACGTCAAACCAGGGAGATGAAGAGCAGGGAGCTGATAGCAGAGGCTTTTTCCCTGGCCGGTAGGAAAAATAGCCAAGGCAGAACGGCCTGCTAGGACAGCGGAAATCACGGCCTCCTGGCCAGACAAAAAATCTTCAAAGCCAAAGAACTGTTGCAGGCTTTCTTGCGGTGTACTGGTCAATACAGTCATGCTCCCTCCCTGATAATTTTCGGCACCGGCTCAACACAACTTGACTGTATATGTTTAATATTTAGTTAATTTCATTATCAAGTCTCGTTATTATCTACCCCCAAAAAAAAGAGGTAACATGAGCTTTATTAATAATCATTGTCCTGAATGTAAAGGAACTTCGTACAAATTTTGTCTGATCAGACTCGCCTGTCATAATCGGCTTGAACGGTTTTCCAGACCCTCGGCTCTCTGAGACGCGCACTTTTCGATAATCCAGGATACTGAGTATACCAAAATTATCATCTGGCTGATGAAGCATCAGATTACCTGAATTCGCATTGAAAAAAAACATTTTTTGTCGTACATTCTGTGTAGAATTAGCTGGTCATGACCGTTATAACAGGCCCCTGACATGCTTTTTTTGTAATGGGGTTAATCGTATAATTTTACGATAGAAAAAAAAGGACATTAAGTGGAGATTTGAAACCTTTCTCTGATATTTTGCACTCTTTTCTCAATTTT
>NZ_JALAAI010000210.1:0-3315 GCF_052785085.1 Candidatus Electrothrix sp. | reverse complement strand
TGTAGGAAGCGCAACGCCTGTCCGTGGAAATATCTCGCTGAGGTTATCACGGCTCGGCGCCAGGGGCTGGATGTGCCTCCTCTGCCTCTTGCTGCGTAAAAAAAATGAGAGGGGTCTGAACGGTTACTTTTCAGGAATTTTTCCTTCATGGTGTTGATCAGCCCCTGCTGGCTCAGGTCAACCTCGTCCACCCCTTCCAGATCCTGCTCATAGACAAACTTAATAAAGCGCATAAGGCAGATATCATTAAAGGAGTAAAACTTCTCGGCACTCCGATAGACCAGATCGGCGGCATACAGCTTTTCAATCTTCTTGGCCACTGCCCTTTTTCCCACCCCCAGCTTATCAGCAATGGCCTTGGTATCTACGGGCTGATTATTATAGCGGGTGAAATAGTAGATGATTTTTTTATCCAGCTCTGTGTCATCATCCTGATTGATCAGGTTCCGGTTGTTGTCGAAGTGGGTCCTCCAGAAACCGTAGATCTTGCCGTTTTCAATCTCATAGCGGATGACTCGGTTAATAGCTTGCTCGCTCGTGAAACTCTTTCCTTCACACGCAGACACTGCCAGACAATAGAGATAATAGGGGTGCCCTCCCACCTGAGCGCTGGCATACATTGCCAGTTCCGGACTGATTGTCAGCTCTGGCATGGTATAGTATTTGAGAGAGGTACGCAGAAGCGCAGCTCCATCGGGCACAGCAAATGGTTTTATATATTTACATCCAAACCGTCCGCCTAAAGGGCCACCCATGACTGTCTTGAACACCATAGTCACTGCCGAACCAGACACCAGCATGGGAGCCTTGCGGCTCTGGGCCTGCCGATCATAGGTGTTGGCGAGCCGGATGGCGCCCTGTCCTGACGACCTGTCCTTGCTGTCCATAAGTTCCTCGGGCATATCGTAAATACAAACCTGCATATCCTGGAACTCATCAATGATGACCGCTACCCGTGTATCGGTGAATGAGGCCATTTCCTCTGGCTCCCGGATAAAGGAATCCCAATGATGAAGCGCATTTTCATCATTACCCCGGTTGTAGCGATCAAGAAAACTCGCTACACGTTCCAAAGCCAGGCGACCAGCTGCGGAATCTGCCTTCTGGTTCAGTAATTGCTCCAGATCAATCGTTGTATTGCGAAAAAGCATTGGATCCTGCTCACAGTATGCCAGATACTGACGATAAAAGGTGGTTGCATATTCCAGAAGAAATTTTCTGAGCGTCCGTTTCTCTCTGGTCATTTTAAAGTAGAACGGAGCCACCTTGTACGCAGGTTTGAAAAAAAACGTGTTGACCAGTCGATCCAGAAAGACTGTCTTGCCGATTCTTCGGGGCGCGATCAGGGCCGTGCTTGGTGCAGCCATGCGTTGAATTGCCACAATCCATTGCTCCATCTCACGCAGGAGTTCCACCCGGTCGGTGAATTCGTCCTCACGAACCATTTCCTCAACCGGCCATATTTTTATACTCGACATATTATCCATTTTGAAAGCTTAGGCAGCAGGCCAAGATTGCTGGTGAGACGAGAGGACGATGAACGGTGTGGTGTTGGAAAAGAAAACCATAGCAGCATTGTTTTCCCACGGAAATCATCTGCCTTCAGGCAGCCTTGAGCATAAAATTCACATGCACGGCATCAAAGGGAAACTCAACCTCATCGTCGCCATCAGCCCCTGCGGTGAAGTAAAGGTAATATCTTTGTATGTTATCAGCAGTCAGCGTGTTTGTCAAAGTTATGATGAAACGAGAACCTGCCGCAAAAACCGCCCGGTAAAGGAAGTTCAGAAGAATATTACTCAGAGAATCTCAACACCAGCAAAACAAGGCAACAGGCCCAGCAAATCCTGTCAATATCAGGCAGCATGCTGTATGCTTCGTCCATCAGGCCCTCACCATCTGGGCACCGAAAAAAATGCAATAAGGAGAATCCTGCATGGCCAGACGAAGAAAGAAGACCAGTCCAATAAAAAGCATTATCACCACCCTGCTGATCCTCCTTGTTGCCGGAGGATTTATGATCTTCAAAGGCAGTACGCCGGAGTTCCTGCGGGAGTATATTCCCCCTGAACTCCACGCCATTTTTTATCCTGCACGTACCGGTACTGGCAAAAGCAACTCGATTATCACCAACCTGCCTGCCACAGAGGGCAACAGCACCATTACCTCCTTTTCCAGCTCCAAGACACGGCTCAAAAAACTCTACGTCAAGGCCGGACACTTCACCACTTTCTACTGCGGCAGCAGCTTTGATGAAAAATTCAATCTTGATCACAGCGCAAGCGGCTTTCAGCCTCGCATGAATGAGACCAGAGCAAATCGTTTGGAATGGGAACATATTGTACCCGCAGAGGCCTTTGGCCAGAGCTTTGCAGAATGGCGAAACGGCCATCCAGACTGCCTGGACAGCAAGGGCGAGCCGTATGCGGGCCGGAGATGTGCATCCAAGACCAGCCCGCAGTTTAAGTTGATGCAGGCGGATATGTACAACTTGGTCCCGGCCATAGGTGAGGTTAACGGTGATCGCAGCAACTACAGCTATGCCATGCTGCAGGGCGAAATCCGTGAGTACGGCCAGTGTAATATGGAGATTGAAGACCAGAAGGCCGAGCCGCCGGATGACAAGTTCGGCGACATTGCCCGCACCTATATGTACATGGAGGCGGCCTACCAGCGCGGAGTGATCTCCGGCAAGAACGTCAAGCTCTTTGAGTCCTGGAACCGGATGGACCCGGTGGACCGTTGGGAATGCGAACGTGCCCGCTTGATTGAGCAGATCCAGGGCAACCGGAATATGGTTGTGACAGAGGCGTGCCGGGAGGCCGGGCTGTGATGTTTCCTTGGTACAACCCTGACAGAGTGCCTGCCTTGACAGATATCAGGCAGGTACCGGAGTAAAGGCAAGGCTCGCAGGACATCCTTTTTCTGGGCAGCAGGCGCACCATGAGGTATTGAAGCCGTGTCTTCTTCCTTTGAGAGCTTTGACAAAATAAATCGCATCAGTTCAAACTTGTCTGCACGGGGAAGCGCATCAATAAGCGGTATAACCTCGGTAAGTGTCATGGGAATCCTCCTCAAGCTATGGGGAAAATAAGTAGATCGGAATGTGTAATTATACTACGCCACCTTGAACATAAAATCCACATGCACGGCATCAAAGGGAAACTCTATCTCATCATCGTTGTTGTTTCGGAGAATGCCCGCCTGTAACAGCGCGTCCACATCATCCTGCACGATCTGGATGTCCTTCTCCACCCTTTTTGCCGCTTCCCGTACCGTTATTGCTCCGGCACGGGTCATCATTTTGAGCAAATC
>NZ_JALAAI010000209.1:0-3359 GCF_052785085.1 Candidatus Electrothrix sp. | reverse complement strand
ATCATTTCTTGGCACCGCAAAAGCCTTGAAAAATATAATTACTTGATAATAAACGAAAAATATTTTTACGCCCAACGAATAATCAGGTAGTTAGGATTGTTTCGATAATGATTCTCACAAAGTTGGGATAAGGGTGGCTGAGATAATTAAAAATTCCGGTAGTGACTCTACTAACGGTCCATATGTTCAAGTTGACGAAGAAACTTTTTCTGATGTTATTGATTTAGCAGCTCTTCGAGAAAAGGCCCGTCAGGTTGATACACAAGACCTCCCTATTGATATTCAGGCAGTCATTAAAAGCATTCTTGATGGTAAAAAATATTACCTGAGAGATGGTAGGCAGGCGGTGAATTGGTAAGTATAATTAGGGTGTTTTATATTTTTTTGTCATGAAAGAGAAAAACAGGATGGTGTAAACACAATGGCCAAGAAAACACAGCGAAAATCAACCTTTAAAGATAAGAAAATACGTCATTATTTCTTCCTCAATCCCTACGAGGATTGCGCCTTTACCAAATGCCCGCAATGCAACGCCAAGACAAAAGTAAGAAATTTCCCCCTTGTTATCAACATAGAACCACAGAAGATATTTATACTGAACAAGACATGTAAATATTGCGTTGACTGCGATTTGATCATCACCAAGCAAACTGAAATAGAACAGTTGCTGGCAGCAGCGTTTCTGAAAATCAATCCTGAAATCATCGGTAATGATTATGTGGTCATGGGAACGCTGGATGAAGAAGACTGGAGAAATAGAGGAAAAGATAACGGCAACCCTTCCAGAGTGTTGAAGGAAATGTATGTTTTCAAAGACTGGTTGGATTTTGAGGTCGCTCCTGCTGGATGGTATTCTGATCAATAGTGAGGCAGATTTTTCCCTTGAGAAGTGTTGGGAAAAGGGGATGTTTTCTTCAGACAGGTTAGGTTGATTTCATGCAAATAAAATCAAAAGCCGAGGCCCAGCGCCGGGCTGATCAAATCGGACATTTTCAGGCTGAAGTAGCTCTCCTTGAACAGGAAAACATTTTCTCCCTTCAGGACAGCCAACGCTCTGCCATTGCCGATTACCACCAGGATCTCCTGACCCAACTGGCATCTGCCTTTGATATTGATGTCAACTGCCGGGAAAAACAGCTCAGCCTGGGAATGAAAATCGCCTCCTTCCTGGGTGCGCTCGGGCTTGCAGCCAGTGTCTTTTTCCTCTTTTATCAATTCTGGGGCAGATTCTCAACCACCATTCAGGTCGTTATCCTTATCACAGCCCCCTTGCTTGCTCTGGCCGCCACGCAATACGCCTCGCACAGGGAAAAGACTGGCTATTTCTCCAAACTCCTCGGTCTGGTCAGCTTTGCCTGTTTGGTCCTCAACCTTTCCATGTTCGGCCAGATCTTCAATATTACCCCCACGCCCAATGCCTTTCTGGTCTGGGCACTCTTTGCCTTTATCATCGCCTATGCCGCTGATGCACGTCTGCTTCTGGCAGCAGGCATCATCTGTCTTGCCTCCTTTCTCTCTGCCAAGACTGGTACCTGGAGCGGCTGCTATTGGATTTCCTTTGGTGAACGACCGGAAAATTTCTTTCCAGCAGCCTGTGTCCTCTTCCTGCTCTCCTTTATCCCTCATCATAAGTTCTCCGGTTTCACGGTGATCTACCGTGTCTTTGCCTTGCTCCTCTTTTTTATCCCGGTTCTTATCCTTTCGAACTGGGGAGCGATCAGTTATCTGGAGCTTGACGCAGATTCAATTGAAGTTATCTATCAGGTTGTCGGCTTTGTCTTTAGTGCAGCAGCTATCTGGCTGGGGATACGGCGTGGCTGGCCCGAGGTCGTTAATACCGGCAACACCTTTTTTACCATCTTTCTCTATACAAAATTTTATGACTGGTGGTGGGACTGGCTGCCCAAGTATCTTTTCTTTCTGATTATCGGCCTGACAGCCATTGTGATCCTGTTGGTTTTTAAACGGCTCCGAAGGTCGTATAACAACAACACACAGGAGGCAGCAGCATGAACCGACGTTTTTCATCCCGTGCCTTGTTTGCCCTCGGTTTTGTCCTTATCATAGGCGTGAATATTGCGGTGCTCTCTGGAGTTGCTTTGAACAGATCCGGAACCCCGGAGGCAGAGATATCCCTGACTGAAAGAGAACTGCCGCTCTCATGGCAATGGGTCAAAGAGAACAGCGGAGTCGCTTTGCAGCTTACCTGGCGAATCATAAGCCAGGATAAAGAGTCTACCCATTACAATCGTTGGGGAACGCCTGCCTGGTTTAATGCTGATAAATTAGAGGAGTTGGGTTTCAAGATAGACAGTTATCTGCGATCAGAAGATCAAAAGTTCGGTTCCAGGCGATTTGTTGCCAAACAAGTCTTTCTTGTCCTGGAAAATGATGGGGAACTCTATCAGGAAGCTGTCAGGAGAGCGGAACTTTTTTTGGAAAAGAAGCAGGAGGCAGTCCGGCTCAACAGTGGAGACGAAAAATTGCGCGATGAGTTTGAACGGGCGGAACAACAGTTGCAACGGGAGCGCATGAGTGCGTCCCGCCTTTTTGCCCTTGACGCAGGACTGGATCCCAAAGAATTACGTGAGAAATATCAGGATAAAACCAGGTATATCATTACAAAGGGAGTGGTTCAGCCAGGGTATATGTATACAAAGGAAAGGGAAGAAATCTTTGGGTTGATCAAAGAAATCAGCAAGGAACGTATCCATGTCCCTCTTGAATTTCGGAAGACACTTGAGACCGCTCTTGCCCGGAATAAAGTAACGAGCAGTGAAGAGAGACCACCTCGTTATCAGGTCAAGCTGGCCTATGGCTGTCGTCTTGAACCGTGGATTGTTTCTGTTCAGAAGCTGAGAGCTGATAGTCAGCTATGAAAATCAAAGATGTTCTTGTCCTGAAAGAAGCTGTAACCGACTTGAACGAGGACGTACAGCTCTGACTTGCCCAACTCTGTACCATGCATTCCATCCCGAAAACCATCCCCTCCTCAATACAAACCAAAAACAGTCTGAATCGCGACGATATTTGACTTGTCCCTTTCTTCAAATGAGTTAAACTAAGGGTAACTAACCGGAAAAACGGGGGTTGGGTAAGTTTTACGCAATCCAACCTGAATAAATTTCATCGGTGTGTAACAATGTATCGTCGTAATGCAGTATTTGTAGTTACAGAGGAGCATTCCTGTTCATTGTATCAGAGAGGAGATGAATTTATTATACGTGATTCACAGCAATTCAGCTCGTAAAAAAACACCTAAACATTCAAGCGGGATAACTTAATTACCGAAATTTTTTTTTCCAGCTATTTTCGACTTGACGATTGTCTATTTGTTTGGTGAGATGAAAAAATCAAAC
>NZ_JALAAI010000208.1:0-3393 GCF_052785085.1 Candidatus Electrothrix sp. | reverse complement strand
GTGAGAGCCTTTACAAAAGCCTATCAGGTGAGCGAATCCCGACCACGGAAACTCTCTTTAAAGTTGTTCACGCACTGGGTTTCAAGTTGTCGGTCACCTTGAGGGATGCATCAAGCGGTTCAGGCCCTGTAATCCGCCATCCCGGACATGGAGAACATTCTTAGAGAAAAGGGGACAGATTTGTTTTTCATTTGAAGGTGAGTCCAATTTTGGCAGTGTGAGATCATGCCAAGAAAAGCCCCTGTCATAATTTCCGATTCCTGGGGCAGATGGAGCAGGCCCTGAAAGAAAAGCAGATCACCTTTGCCCAGATCATGCAGGCCATGATGGTGCTCACCGGCGGGGGCCATGCCTGCCCGGTCCAGGAGGATGCCGTGATCAGCAAGGTGAAAAAAACCAGCCGGGCGTTGAACACCCACCTGATGAACAGCGCCCGGAGCAGCAGCGACATCACTGCCCTGGCAAGCCCTGTGACCGGGGGCGGCATTACCGTGGGGAGGTTTGATCAGCTTTTTGCCCTGGCCGTCACCCTGTCCCTCGTATTTATTCGTCCTGCCTGAAAACCTTTCTGCACATAGGCTGCGGACCCAAACGCAAGGACCGGACCACGCCAGCCTTTAACGCAGATGCCTGGCAGGAACTCCGCCTGGACATAGACCCCTCCGTCAATCCAGATATTACCGGCACCATGACCGACATGTCTGAAGTTGAGACGGCAAGTGTGGACGCAGTGTTTTCCAGCCACAACATCGAACACCTGTATCCCCACGAAGTCCCCATCGCCTTGGCAGAATTCAAACGGGTATTAAAACCGGACGGGTTTGCTGTCATCACCTGTCCGGACCTGCAATCGGTGTGTGCTTTGATTGCTGAAGACAAACTCACGGAGACAGCGTATACGTCTCCGGCCGGACCCATTGCCCCCATCGATATTCTGTACGGGTACTGGCCGTCTCTGGCAAAGGGCAATCTGTTCATGGCTCACCGGTGCGGGTTTACCCAGAAGGTGTTGACCGGCACACTGCAAGCTCATGGGTTTGTCAATGTGGCTTCCATGAAAAGAGGCGCACCCGGATACGACCTCTGGGCTTTGGCCACAAAGCAGGCTGTGGATGAAGCGTCCCTGCGTGAGCTGGCAGCATTGCATTTTCCTGGAACACAGCCATGAATATATTATTTGTCCACCAGAATTTTCCCGGCCAGTTCAAGTTTTTGGCTCCAGCCCTGGCAGCCCAGGGTCACCAGGTGGTGGCCATGACGATGCAAAAGTTGGATATACAGGCATGGCAGGGGGTCAGGCTGGTTTCCTATACCGTCAATCGGGGAAGCACGCCGGGGGTTCATCCCTGGGTGTCTGATTTCGAGACCAAGACGATCCGGGCCGAAGGCTGCTTCAATGCAGCGCTGGAATTGATGAAGGCCAACGGGTTTGTGCCCGATGTGATCGTAGCTCACCACGGCTGGTGTTTGTGGAAAAGACGCTGCCCATGATACGGCGGCTGGGTGGGGTGGAAAGGGGACGCAGGGCAGGGAAGGGCGCTCGATGTTCAGGGCCTGACTGGATATTGATCAGGCCCGTGGTGCCTGACATGGTATAAGCTTGGGGGACGAGGGTTGTTCTAAGCCGGGTCTTGGGCGGTCAGTTCTTCCAGGGTTTTTCTGAATTCTTCGATGTCTTTGCTCTGGATAGAAGACTTGTGTAATTTTCTAAGCATAATCCGGTTGTTCAGGTCTTTTATCAGCTTGCGAATATCCGCTGGAACGTTGTTGCTGAATTTTATGTCCAGGGCATCTAAAACCATTTCTCTGGCTTCGTTGAGTTGGCCGATATCCTGGCCCTTCTCTATCCCAATCCTCTCTGCGCTTGTAATATACGGCATTTTCTTTTCCTCCTCATATGCAATCAAATCTTGCGTAAACTTCTTGGTCAAGTCATCTGGCAGCATCATCAACCAGTCCACCAGGCGGTAAAGACTCAGGATGTCTTTTGTGGAGAACCCTTTTTCATACAGTGCCCTGGTGATGGTCCACTTCCAGGTGTATCGTTCCTGGGGGTTGTTTTTGGTAGCCTTGGTCTTTAAATGGGCCGCCGGGCAAAGTCTGGGTCTTTGTCGCTCTGTACCTCGATGTGGACCATGACATGGAACGGTTCATTCTCCAGGGACCACACCCGGACCAGTTTGTCTGCATGTTTTCTGCCGATCTCTGCATCCCTGACCACCTGCTGCAACTCTTTGTCGAGGAATTGATGGCCCTTGTCCCAGGCGATCCGTGCAGCGATGTCCGGGAAAAAGAACTGTATCAGTTCCTTGAAATACAATTCCATGCCCTCTTTCCAGGGGCTGTCGTAGTCATCGGCTATGTTATTTTCCAGAGTGTTCATAGCGATATTCTATACACGTTCCGGGGAAAATGCAAGATCGAAAATAGGGCAGGGCACCTTGGTTTGAATCTTTCCCGGAAAGACTGAGCAGTAAGCTTTAAGCCAGTGGGGATCATCCTTGCTGACTTTTTTTGTATTTAACCCCTTCGAAAATTTCATCATTTATAAAGACAATACCTTCCTTTTCAAGGGTTGCTTGAATGACCCGTATGGTGCTTGTTTTCATCTATCTGCTCATCAAGTGCACTACTGTTGGGCAGCAGGAGCACACCGATCATCCCATCAGGTCTGTTGATAAATTCAATCCCGGCCTCCTCCAATGTCTTGATCACCAGTCTTACAGTGCTTTCTCTGGATTTTTTCACATCTTTTTCCATACTGGCAATTGGTGATTGCGACAAGCTGGCTTCTTCTCCCAATTTTTGTTGAGACCATTCTAAAAGAGCTCTTGCCGCTCGTATCTGTGTGCCTGTGATCTGTTTATACATAATTCATTTTCAGTCCCTAATTTATACAACTACCTTTATCATAAGATTTGCTTGACCGAAACAATTTTCAATGGTAAGGGTATTTTACTTTTTAAAGGTAATAAATTTTTTAAAGGTAAAAGGAGATCAGCTATGCCAAAGCTACAATTAACCCAGCAGTTCGTAGACAACCCGCCCATTGTTCAGCACAAAACCAAGACAGATTATTTCGACACCCGGCTGACCGGTTTCTTTCTGGAGGTCAGGGCCACGGGCAAGGCCACCTATTACCAGCGGTATCGGGATAAACACAGGAGGAACCGTCAATTGCCCATCTATCTTGATCTTGCCAGGGTGGTCGGGTTATCAAACGGTCCCGGCAACTCATATTGAGAATTTCCAAAGGCCACCCATCCTTTAACCTTTTAATAGCTGCCCGCAAACGGATAGCCATGTTGGAGGCAGCACCATCAGGATAATAATGCCATCGTTTAACCAATATTATCGTAGAAAAATTCTTTTCAACAGGAGAGGTGCGTCAAA
>NZ_JALAAI010000207.1:0-3444 GCF_052785085.1 Candidatus Electrothrix sp. | reverse complement strand
TATCGTTGAAATATTCTGTAACCGAAGAATCGCTTCCCCGGGTCTCGGTAATCCGCAGCCGCTCGCTCACTGTCGGCAGCATATCCGGATTTTCAATCTGAAAGGCGACAAAGGGAACTGCGCCGGGGTTCAGAGTGTACATTCAAAAAATAGGTCTGCCACCTTTTTCGATTAAAATCTACTTATTACGGGAGGTAGACTTATGGTGCTTTATTTGCTCATACAGTTTTTCAGGTCTATTGATTTGATATACCATTGGAGCATAAGGTACTATTTTATAAGTACTCCCAGCATTATCTTCTTCTAAAAGTCGCACGTAAACTTTTTTTCCTGAAAATAGTTTGAAAATGATATGATATTCAAGCGGCTTTGGTATAAAATTTTTTTTACTTTCTACATCGTCATTATACCTCAATTCTTCAATAATTGAGGATATAACTAAAGAATTGTTAAGTTGTAAGCGGGTGATTGAATGAGAGGCAAGCCATTTTTCCGAAAAAAAACCATCACCAGCTAACACGTAGATATCAATAGCAAAGACTTCTTTTTTTATACTATCGTAAGGAGAATTAATGAGTAAAGCAAGTGTATCCTCTTCACTATAATCTGCACTTGAAAAATCAAATTGACCGCAACAAGCCAAGAAAACACACATTGCCAATAGTAGATATCTTAGCATTTAGTTACATGCTCCACTGACCAAAATATTACGTTGTCCAATAAAGTTAACATCAAAACTGTTCCCAAAAGGCAACATAGCGATATCTCTTGTGACCAATTCATTGTACCATTTTCTTTCCCCCCATGGTCGTGGATCAAAATCAAATGCATCTGTATAAGCACCGGTATACCCAGCAAAAGTCCACTCTTTACACCCACAGTTTTTCGTCACAGTTAGAGAGCCTTTTAAGCGTAACACAATCCTTCCAGGACCAGCGTTAGAAAAAAACGAACCATTCGAATAAAGCTGATGCCCTACCGTGGTGTCAATATTATATTTCCCAACACTATACGAGCACGAGTTAATAAATTTTTCAACCCCAAAGTTAGGATCTACCGCACTAAATGGCACATCAACATCGCCACCACCAAAAAAATAGCGTCTTGCTCCTTCTAGATAGCTTAACCCATCACTAGAGTCAACTTTCCCTGGTGACCACAGACACAGGCCAAAAAAATCTACGACATTAAGCGGATTTCCACCCACAAATCCATACAAATTTAACCCGCCCTCTTCCCCAATTGGATCCCGACTCATCCACCGCCCCAACTCAGGCGAATAATACCGATATCCGTAATAATACAACCCTGCAACATCATCAGCGTATTTCGTGGAAAACCGGAACGGATTAGCTTCAGCATAATTACCCATACCGGAAACCAATCCTCCGAAGGGAGCATATTCATAAGCAGCGACAACATATCCGTCCAAAGAATCAACAAGTTGCCCCACATTGCCATTAGCATCATAGAAATAAATATGGGATTTGTTTACCCCGTGATCAATCCGGGCAAGAATACCACCGATACCTCCGGCACCCTGAAAACTCTGCGAAATATCAAGACCGTAGACGTAGCTCGCCGTAACAGCCCCGGCTCCGTCCAGTTCCTCAATCAGGTTCAAGCCATCGTAGACAAAGAAGCGGGTTTCATCAGATTGCCAAGCTGCGCCATCCCAAACAGTAGTGACTTTCTGCGCTCTGCGGCCCATGTAATCGTAAATAAAATCAAGCTTTTTATCACCGACAGCAGGAGTTTTCGGGGTAACAGCGCTGAGCCTGTTCTCCCCGTTCCAGGTATAGGTGAAGGTTCCGTCGTCGGTGAGACCGCCGTCGTTATCATACGCCGGACTGGCCGCTGCCCCGTTCGTCTCCACGGAGGTATACTGATTCAGATCATTCGCCGTGTAGCCGACAGAGGTATAGGTTCCCGTGTTGATGAGCTTCTGATCCGGTGGAACCGGCAGGGAGATGGAAAAGGCATCCCCGGAGGTCGTCATGGTTTTTCGACGCCCTATATTATCATAAAGATAATCATACTGTGAGACTGTGGCTGCGCCGTACTCGTTCTTCACGCCGATCTTCAGGTTCCGATGGAGTTCGTAAGAGTTGGTTATCAGGCCACCTGAAGCAAAAGTGGTTGTGCGGAGAAGGTGCGAGTCTGGTACGCGGGCGTAGGTCACGTTGCCCGTGAAAGAATCGACATTCCAGGAAACACCGTTGAAGCGTCCGGTGCTGTCATAGCCATAGGTGACGGCATAGCTGCTGTCCGTGCTGAAGCCGGTGTTTCTACCAGGCACAGTGATCGTATCATAGGTTCGGGTAAGGGTGCGGCTGATCAGCCCGGTGGTACTGTGTCCGAGTTATGATGATTATAAAATGTACTTGAGCAACACCCCTAACCAAGGAATAACACAAAACGATATACGTATTTTTTTAGGAATATTTTTAAACAAAAGCGTAATAAAAGATAGCAACAGCACTAATATTGATATTGTATGCACAACAACAGGAGAGTCTTCATCAACGGGAAGAGTCAAGTTACTTTCTCCTGAAATTTCTTGCATCCAATCATACTTATTTTCTGGAATAGCCAGCAGTACAACAAGTAATCCGTAGACCATAAAAACAAGAACTATGTATATAATCTTTTTCATCTCATTAATCCTTGCAAATGGTTTTTCATCTGCAAAATAAAGTCTCCATAGCTTGTATTCTTTTTTATTCGATCAATTGACAGGGTCGGGCCTCGGTTATATCGAGCTCCTATAATTTTAATTTCATAATCTCCTATTTTTTGCCCAGGAAAATCAATTTCTTTTAACTCCGCCAAATGTTTTCCGACAATAAACAAGTTGAGCTGATCGTTTTTCAGCATTTTTATTATTTCATTCCGGCCAGTAAAGCTTTGAAAATCGCGCCCTAGGGATTGCCCTGCTCTGCGAATCTGAATACTAACATTCCCTAATGATGTAAGCTCAGGTTTTTTGGTTATTGTTAGAAATTCAAGATAAGGATCTCCACTATGATCAAAGCTCCGTACTGAATGTGCTATATCATCTTGTATATTTGGGTCACCTCCAGCTTCTACCCATGCAACACCAGCAAGTAAGATCGGCGGTAAATCAAAAGCTTCTGACACCAACTGAATAGTATTTTTTCTATTTGTAACAAAATTATCCTTAAATTCTTTCAGCCCTCCTTTCTTTGCGCCTCTTATCTTTCTATAAATTGCATCTCCTATACTCCAGTAAAAGGAACTTTCCGCTTCTCTTAAAACTTGGGATCTACGTTCATCAGATATATCTGAACAGTTAGCCCAAGTTCGTAGGATTTGTGCTCAAAACACGAAAAAAAGTCCTTTTTGGGGCCTTGCTCCTCTTTCAAATATCTGTAATTACTCATCACAGATTTTCGGATTCTTAATGTAGTGCCAGAGAGTGCG
>NZ_JALAAI010000206.1:0-3557 GCF_052785085.1 Candidatus Electrothrix sp. | reverse complement strand
GCTGGCAGGATCACTGAATTGACAAGGCCATGGTGGAGATCGTACAGTCCGCCCAGGGGGTGAGACAAGGCATGAACAGCCCCAAGGATAGCGTTGGAAAAGGCCATGCCTGCCTCAAGTGAGGCGATGGACATTCCCTCCAGCGAGGTCATGTCTTTTGTTTTGGTTGCCTTGTCCAGGTGCTCTGCCACAAGCTTAATGGAGTGAATGGCATGGGGATCTGTCATCGGCCAGGAGAGCGAAGAGACATACGCTTCTATTGCATGGGTGAGGGCATCCATCCCAGTTGCTGCGATCAGTTCAGATGACAGGGTCGTGAGCAGTTCAGGATCAATCAGGGATATATCCGGCATAATGGTACGGCTTAAGACACACAGTTTTATTTTCTTCCTGATATCCAGAAATATGGCAAACTGGCTGATATCCGCTCCTGTTCCTGCAGTGGTCGGAACACAGATCAGAGGTGGAATTGGATGGTGAACAAGATTGCACCCTGCATATTCATGCACGGTGCCATGATTTGTTGCCAGGATTGCAATCCCTTTGGCTGTATCAATGACGCTTCCGCCCCCCAGGGCAATAATCACATCACAATCCTTTTTCAGATAGCGTTGAACCCCCTGATCCACCTGAAAATCACGCGGATTTGTCACTACATTATCATAGACAACATATGTTAACCTTTCTTGCTGAAGATATTTAAGGCATTCATCAATCCAGCCGGCCTTGATTATTCCCGGATCTGTGACAACAAGAACCTTCTCTCCTCCAAGACGTCCGGCACACTGCCCGACTTTTGAGAGGGAGCCCCGCCCAAAGATAATTTCCGGAATATCAAATTTTAATATATTATCATCTTGGCTCAGCATAGCACATTCCATTGATTTAATATTTTTAAACATGCATATTGCTTGAACTTAACCCTTTAGAATTCATAATTCAATTTTAATTTATGCCGGCCGGAAAATTTCTTTGCAATATGTTATATCAGGTTTAAGTATTTAACTGACCTATTCCGCGCTTGTCGGGTCAATCATCCGGTTAACCTGAAAAATATGGTTTGCGGGAAAACCGCCTTCTTTTGCATGGGCTTCAATCATCTCCTTATTCGGTGCAATATAAACACAATAGATTTTATCATCAGTTACATAGCTTTGCACCCACTGAATCTGCGGCCCCAGATTACGTAATACTTTGCATGATTTTTGGGAAATTCCCTGTATTTCTTCATTTGAAAGATTACCGGCTCCTGGCAGTTCACGTTCGATGATGTACTTTGGCATTTTTGCCTCCTCTTGGTTTTGCGTTTAGATTACAAACAATATTCAAATTCTGTCCCGGCGATACACAAGCTTCGGTAAAACAGGTTTTGTATTTCCGTTCAAAAAACACCCCCACCACACCCCTGCCTGATAGGAAAGCTGCTCCAGTGAAAAGAAGAAAAGAAAGGGTATGGGATTCATGCAGGCTTTTTTTATGCAATATTCAGCAACACCCGCTGTCAGGTGCATACAAATAATAACAGCAGTCAACTTGGGGAAAAATGGCAGAAGCAGAAGGCCTGGTATCAGATAGTACCGGGATACAAAGCTGGACAAGTGATATGCAAAGCTGAGATAACTGCGGATTACAGCCTGGCAGATTGTGACAAAACTGATAGGTACCTTCCTTTTTTGCAGTTTTGAGTACCGGTTCACCGTGTCTGATGCAAAGATGACGGTACACAGGATGAATACGGAAATGGATTTAAAAAATAGAGATAAGCACAGAAGCGACCAGAAAAATGATTCATGGGGCGGAAGGAACAGCTTTTTTATCCTGTCGGGGTGGCGTTTTTGCAGCAAAGGTTCAGACGTTCCGTAATCAAAGCGCCGGGAACAGAAGGTAAACGGACAGTTCCTGTGTTTGTGAAATACCCGGCCGACTGGCCTGTATTCCAGCATTGCTCCGCTATCTTGTAACCGCCAGCAGAAATCCACATCCTCCCCTACATGAAGTTCTTCCCGGAGACCATCCAATTTGAAGAACAGCTCACGTCTTACCAGGAAATTACAGAAGGGCAGGTAGAAAAATCGCTCCTTTTTTGTAGATCTTTTATACCAGGAAGCGATTTTTAGAGCAGACCTGGCTGTTTCATACTGATCCAGGCTTTTTTTATTATAATATGAGTCCACTAATCCGCCCATGGCGCCCAGGGATTTGTCCCGGAATGCCGGGACAAGTTCCCTGAGCCAGGAGGGATCTGCTGTACAATCGGAATCTATGAATGCGAGAATATCCCCTTTTGCAGATTCAGCCGCACGATTCCGGCAAAAGGAAACCTGGCTGTTTTCGGTGAGGGCGATGAGACCCGCTTCGGGGAAGTTTCGTACTGTTTCAGGTGTATTATCATCTGATGCATCATCGACAACAATGATTTCTTTTTTTTGTTTTGGGTAATCAAGTTGTCCCAGTGATGTAAGGCAGGCAGATATGTCTTTGGACCTGTTTCTTACCGGTATGATAATTGAAACAAAGGGCAGGTCGTCATCCTCCATGAAAGTAAAGCCTTTTAATTCAAAAAATCCCTTGCGCGTGAGGTCGTTCAGAAAGAATTCTATCTGCCGGATACTTATTTCAGGGCAGGTTTGAGCGATATGATCAAGAAAGAGATAATCATACGTCTTAAAGCAGTTCAGTACTGGCTTCCAGAAGGGGGCGATATAAATCGCCTTAAGCGGATAGGCCAGGATAAGCACGGGTTGATCATCGGACAGAAGTTTAAACTGCACCGACGACCTCAGCCTGTATTCAGGATATCTACTCATTTTTTTTGATTTTTGATTCAATAAACTCATTCTTTCTTAAAAAGCTGATAATGCCTTCAACCTGTGATTCTGTGCTGCCGGTCAGCATTTCCCCTTTTTTTTGGACACGGCTCCCTGCCAGTAATTGGAGAATGCGGTCAAACGCATTCAGGGCGCTGTCAGGAGTCTGGATAAGACGGGGTCTCGGCTTCGGTTGAAAAATATCCTGGCAAATACTCTTTGCAGGGATTGTCTCTGCAATGATATCTGGTGTGAGGATATCATAGGCATCGGCCAGTTTTCTTTTTTCAATGGTCGGCAACCGGAGTTCTGCACCCAGATCAACGCTGAATACGGCAGGAAGGGGGGATTCTATCATCTCCCGGACCCCACGTCCTGCGCTCCTTAGTACGCTAACCATACCCGTTTCTTTATCAAATGAAAGATCTGTAATGGCCGATACAAACGGCCATTGCAACTGCTGGGCCACAAGCGCGCCAACCTGACCGCTTGCTCTGTCCAGGGACTTTTTTCCGCAAAGAACCAGATCTGCACCAAGGGATTTTGCGGTTTGTGCGATAAGGTCAGCCTTAACCCATGGATCCGGTTGGGAAAAAGGATCTGTATCCTTGTGCTCCATAAAGTCCATCTGGTAAAGATACTCCGGTCCTGTGGCCAGACACCGCCTGAGCTGAACCTCTGAAATCATCTCTCCTAAGGTCAGAAGGCTGACCCTGATGTTCCCGGCAATTTCTTTCACGCGTAAAGCAA
>NZ_JALAAI010000205.1:0-3750 GCF_052785085.1 Candidatus Electrothrix sp. | reverse complement strand
TTATCTATTTTTCGCAACTCTTCTCTGGATAGGTGCATGCGAACTCAGAACGTGGATAGATCTCGTAAAAAACGTTGTGACCCTTAAACTATCGTGATCTTCTTTTTTTGTCCAATCTTTTTTTGTGTGGAATGAGGCGGGTGAACGGTTACGACCGAGATTCTTGGCATAGACAAAATCATCGTCAAAGGCCTGATCAAAATCGGCCTTGCCCACCATGATCGGCTCAATCACCGCCCGTACCCGCTTTTCCCGTAGTTTGTCGGTCAGACTGTCCAGATGGGTGTCCCGTCGTTCAATGAGGATTTCCCGGGCCTTGTCTACAGTCCCCTTGGTTACCGGACAGGAACGGTCTTTAACCAAGGCATCGTAATCTGTGACCAATTGTGCGGCCAGGGCATTGGTCAGCCAGGGTTGACCTTGGGTCAGGCGGAAGATTTCTGCTACGGCCTCTGTGGTAAAGGCTTGCCCGGTTGCCTGGGTATGCTGTTCAAGCAGGGCCTGCACTTCCTCCTCATTGAAATTGCGCATGGTCAGGGAACGGGCCTTGATATTAAAGGGACTGGCTGTGCCCAGACTCTCTGTATCCTGGCGGATGCCGATCTTGTAATCACGCACATCCTTGAGTCCGACAAGAGCGATGCTCTGCGGGAACGGGGCTGGGCGGGAGCAGTAGCCATCCCGCAGCTGGCGGAGAAGGGAAAGCAGAACAACACCTGGCAATGAGTCAATTTCATCAAAGAAAATGACCAGAGGGCGGTCAATGTTACTGCTCCAAACAGAAAGATATTTTCTCAGAGAGACAGAAGCCTGAGACGTAAAGGTGTCAGAGGATGGAGGAGCCAGTTCCGGCGGCAACTGAAAGCGGGCATCATACTCCAGCATGTCCAGGAGTTGCGGCACCATTTTATCAACGTCGGGCAGAGTAAGGCTTTCCAACGAGAACGTCAGGGCTGCATACCGCCCTTCCTCAGTCAGCTGGCGGGAGAGATTGCGCAACAGGGTGGTCTTGCCGGTTTGGCGCGGGGCGTGGATCACAAAAAAGGCATGATCATCAATCAGGTCTCGTACCTCTGAAAGACGCTGCTCCGGCGGGAGCATGTAATGGCGTTCTTGGAGACAAGGGCCGGTGGTGTTGAATTTTTTTCAGTCATCTCGTATAATACGGTGAGTAGCACATCAAGCTTGTGCAAGTTCTATCTGATGTCTTTCAGTATGAATCGTCTTGATGGTGACAGGTATTTCTTGCCCGACCGTGAAGCAGGTCGTAAAATTTTCTGGTAAATTTGATTTATGGAGCAGTCCTGTCACCCCGCTATCCGTCACAGTGATGAAGAGGCCCATCCATACAATGCTCTCTATTGTTCCCCTGAAGGTATCTCCTTCGTGATATCGTTGTATGAATTGTTCCCATTCTGCTGTAGTGACGGGTTCTCGCTGTTTGTTGTTGTTTTGTACTTTCTTTCGACGATCACGGATATAAAGAATTTTTGATTGGGGAATATTGGAGCCGCGCCTTTGCATATCAAACAGCTCTGTTGCTTCGACTAACTCACCAAGTTTTGTATAGCCGTAATTTCTTGAATCGAAATCAGGGAATTGTTTCGCAATATTTGATCCGACACCACTCAGGCTTGCCCACCCGCTGTCATCCGAAGCTGCATCAACAGCACGCCTTAAAAGATTAACCAGTTTTGCATCGCCTTTTAATGTTTTTGCTGCATCTTCCTGTTGAGGTGCTGTTTTTTCTTCTTCTGCCCAAAGAACTTCAGTATAAACAAATTTATCACAGGCCGAAACAAAAGCTTTCGGGGTTTTTCGTTCTCCAAACCCATAAACAGGTATTCCTTCTTCCCGAATTCTTGCCGCAAGGCGAGTAAAATCACTGTCACTTGAGACCAGACAAAATCCGTTAAATCGTCCGGTATAGAGCAAATCCATAGCATCAATAATCATGGCACTGTCTGTGGAATTCTTTCCGATCGTGTAGCGAAATTGTTGAATGGGTTGGATAGAATAATCCAATACAATAGATTTCCACCCGGATAAATTCGGCGTTGTCCAGTCGCCGTAGATTCGTTTGACGTTTGCGATGCCGAACTTGGCTATTTCACCCATTAATGCTTCTGTAACAGATGGTTGAGCATTATCCGCATCAATCAGTACAGCAAGCATTGCTTGGGATTCTTTCCCGTTATTTTTCATTGCCTTCTCTATCCACCCCCCCCTGAGTTGCGCCCGTTTCTCCTTGAGCAAGGTTCTCTTGTCAAAGGGGCCATATAAGGGATGCTCTGTGCCGTAGGTTATGCGCTCTTTTTCCGCTGTTCACGTTCGCTGAAACTGGCCTCATACACCGCCTTACGTAAACGATTAATCCCACCCAGCGGACGATGCTCCTTCAGGGCATGCCACGGGTTGAAGGACATGTCCTCACAGCGTTTCTCTAAATCAGAATTTTCATTAACAGATTGTTTTTTAATGCGCAAGGTAGCCAGCTTGACAGGGACAGTGTCTTGTTCATCCCAATAAACCGAGGTGTCTTCAATGGGCATCTTGGCCGGATCACCCTGTCGCTGCACCTTGAAGTCAAATACGACCTCACCTTGCGCCAACTGTTCAGCAATGGCTTTGCGCAGATAATCGTCAGAACGTTTTTTAGAATCAGCAGGTTTTTTCTCAATGATGGGCGGAACAGCTGAGTACTTTACTGCCTGGCCGCTTGTACCGGCAGCATTACCCAGCCAATACGGCGAGCCGCTCCAGTAGGTGATATGAAGGGGATTGGCCACGGTCTTATTTCTGATCTCCTGAACAATTTTCAACTGGTCCGGGTCAAATACCAGGAGATGAGCCAAAGCAAAGAGGTTCCCAACCAGCGGGAAATTTTTGCATTTTATAACTTCTTTATATTCTTTAGGGTTAGGAAAGGGAAAGACCGGATGATCTACAAAAAGAAAATCCTGACTTTGTTCAGTATCTCCATCCATTGCCCGAGCACCCTCAACAGCAAGCAGCTTAATAGCCAGCCCCCGTGCTGTGGGTTCTGTGTCAGGTTCAATGGTGCCCTGAGCTGTGGAAAAACGGACAAGGGCCTCAAAGGTCGTGCCGGGTTGGCTGAAAACTCCGTGCTGCAGATCAGCTGGAATCTCTGAAGCAATTTCAAAGGAGGCGGTCAGGCAGGCTGCAGCCTTGGCATGCTGGACACGGAGCGGGCAACCGTTTTGCGATTCTTCCATCATATTGATGGTCAGCTTGATCATTTCCTTAAATATCTTGTCTTCTCCGGGCAGGGAAAAGTCTGGGCGTAGTTCTTGCTGCATGGGGTCTCCTCCTGTATTTTGTGGTAATCAACGTTATTGCATTATACCCGCTGATATATAAATGCAAGGATTTTTTTATATTATTTGGCCCAAAACAGGAACCATAAACATACTTTCCTCTCTCAACCGGGCATGGTATACTTGACTTTAAGCAGGCTTATAAAAGTTAAGCAATCATTCTTCAAATAAAAATTTGAAAACACAGCTGGATGGATCACGACCAGAATTTCAAAAACCTGATACTTGACTACCCAAGGGAGGCATTAGCTCTGTTTGCGGAGGAGGAGGCCAGTGCCATTGATCTCTCGGCCCGAATCATCCCTATCCGGGAAGAGCAACTCAAGGAACGCCTGGGAGACCGGTATCGGCGGCTGGATGTCCCCTTGCTTGTGGAGTGGCCGGACAAACAACGTGCGGCCCTGCTTTTTGC
>NZ_JALAAI010000204.1:0-3816 GCF_052785085.1 Candidatus Electrothrix sp. | reverse complement strand
TTATCTATTTTTCGCAACTCTTCTCTGGATAGGTGCATGCGAACTCAGAACGTGGATAGATCTCGTAAAAAACGTTGTGACCCTTAAACTATCGTGATCTTCTTTTTTTGTCCAATCTTTTTTTGTGTGGAATGAGGGGGGTGAACGGTTACACAGTAACTGGTTGAATTTTTCCAGCTGTTCCTTAGTTGTCAGGTTTTCTAACTGATCAAAGAAGACAATCAAGGGACGATCGCCATAATGATCCAGAATAAGATCCAGAGAAAGGAGTATTTGGTGGGCCTCATCTTCCAGGGCCTCTGGAGTTTGCTTGGAACGGTAATCCTCAACCTCAAGGATTGTGCAATCCTCCTGATCAATAGCCTTGCCCATGAGCCATCGGCGAGCAGCACTCCGTTTTTCCTCATAAAAAAAGTATTGCAGAAGCACATGGAGAAACGATGCATTCAGTTCATCATGGCTTTCCTTGAGGAATTTTTTTGTGAAGCGACATACTGCTTCTCGGGTTTTGGGCTTCATTTGTAACTTAAGGGCCTGTACCGGGTCTTCCTGGCATTTTTTGGCGATACTATCCACTTTCTTGTCAGAAGAACGTCGGGCTGTCTCAATCAGTACATGGGTCAGTATCTTTCCGCAAACATATTCAATCTGACTGTATTCATCCCTTACAAAGGATTTGCTGTTCAGATTACTGACGATTTCTTTGAGCAGGTAACGAAAACCACGATTGGGATCAATGAAAGGTCGGATATAGGCAAAGGAAAAAGCGGGCTTGCCCTTGGAACCAGCACGAATCAACCGTCCGATCATATGGGTTTTACCGCTGCCGGTTTCACCGAGGACTGCTGCGGCACGCGGGGTTCCTGGATTTTTCTGCTTTTGTTCTATCAGTTGCATAATGGAGCGGGTGACAGTTTGATCCACTCCTTCTACGTCTGGATATTCATTTTCCCTTGGATCACCAGCAGCACTGAAGGAGAAGGGATTATTTTCCTGGAGGCGTTCCCGAATAGCTGGATCAACTTGCATAATCATCTCCACGTCACTGTAATATATAGGTCGCCGTATTCATCCTGAAACGAATCCTGCACTTCTTCACGGGTTAACTTGCCTGGGTTTCCCATATTCAGGGTGATATGCTCTTCGTTGGCCAAGGTTTTCAGCAGATTGTCAAATTCTTCTCTTGGCAGGCCGAGATGCTGGCGGATTTTAAATATTTTAACGAAATGACTGCCAGGATTTGCATGGTCATAGGCGGCCTTGAAGGCTTGCACTGGATCGTCCCCGCCAATGTTGCCAGGATTGCTGCTGGTGGATGCTGACTCGGCAGGCTGACTTTGTTGCTCATCAAGATGGAAATGCAGCTCAATGGAACGAAGTTGGATCTTTTGCTTTGGTTGTATCTGGAGTGTAACCGTTCCCTGCTCAACCAGCTTATTGGCTTCCTTGATCAAATCCTCCTGTTTCAAAGGAAAGGCATTCGCTATCTCACCAATGGTTTTTCCTGAAGTCTGTACAATGTACTCCAACAAAGCATCTTGTGGAGGTTTGTTTACGATGAAATAACTACTTCCTTTTTTGAGAGTACTATATGGAGACCTAAGAGTCCCCAATGCATCAAGAACCTGTGTCTGATTAGAGCGTTTTGTAAGCTTTAATTGGGATCTCTCATCAGGAGTGAAGAGATCCCGCATTTCGCGCACTCGAAAAAATCCCTTTTCTGATCGGTGAAAAAACGATTTTAATATATCACTGCTTGTATTGGCTTTATTGTTCGGCATGTTGCAGTTCTCTCCTTGAGGATTTACCCGGTTGGTAAGGGATTATTCGTTAAGGCTTTCGTTGATGTACAAGGGACGGCAGCAATCCCCTGAATCAGCTGATTTCGTGCTCGCTATGTCAAATTGGTAAGCTTAGATTATGTAGAGGGGATTATCAAGTTTTTAATGTATATTGAGCGGTTGAAAGTTGTGGAAAAAGGGTTTGAAGATAGTAAATTTCGTTGTGGCGCAAGGAAAATCTAAGAATTTGTCTTTTGCGATATCACAAATACCGGTATTGGTCGGGTGAGCAACCGGTCTTTGTTACCTTGCTGGAGTTGGGAGCATCAGGGCGGCAATGGCAGGAGATCAAAAAGGGCGTTGCGGGAATGCCATCTCCATTATCCTCCTGCAAATCAAGAGCAGATACCTCTCTCGTGCAATGGTGGATCAGCCGTCCTGCTTTGAATCCAGATCTGCATCCAGCTCCAAATGCTCAACCAATGGCCGGGAAATTCCTTGATCAGAAAACATGACCATGCTACCATAGTCATAATATAAAAACAAGAAGGAGCCAAACCATGCCGGAAACTGTTTCCAAATCACGCTTTAAACCTCAAGCCCTCAAATATTTCCGAGAAATACAGGAAAAAGGCCAGGAGCTGATCATCACGGATCACGGGAAACCAGTCCTGAAGATATCCCCGTTCCAGAACAAACCACAGACCGTGTTGGCAGAACTGCGTAATTCTGTGCTCCGTTATGACGATCCTCTGGAACCGGTGGCTCTGGATGACTGGGACGTATTGAAAAAATGATTATTCTGGACACCCATGCCTGGATCTGGTGGATCAGCAATCCGGAAAAACTTGGAGTTGGTGCCGCTGCTGCCATAGAGCAGGCAATGCAGGAAAATACCATTCTCCTTTCCTCCATCTCCACCTGGGAAATTGCCCTGCTTGTTGCCAAAGGAAGACTGACGCTGTCCATAAATGTACGGGACTGGATTCGCAAAACCGAAAGCCTCCCCTTTATCCGCTTTATACCGATGGACAATACCATCGCTCTTCGCTCTGTTGACCTGCCCGGAGCATTTCATGCCGACCCGGCAGACCGGATTATTGTGGCCACAGCACTTTCCACAGGTATGCCCTTGGTAACCAAGGACGAAAAAATCCGAGCTTGCTCCTTTGTTCAGACGACATGGGATTGATCGCAGAGCATTTTCAATTCAGCGAGGTGCGTATTGACCTATGGACGCCACAGTTTGCTTACGCCTCCTGCGCCCTCTACTTTACAATCCGCACCAACTGGCTTTGTTCCTCGGTCAAGCCCAGTACTTTTTCAGGATTTCGCGCGGTCTGGTACCCAAAAAGGCGGGGCGTTACGGGAATGCCATCCAGTGCTACTCCTGATCATCCTTCACAAACAATGGAATAGAATAATTCCCTCCAAAGGCCTTGAAGATATTATTGATGCCCTCATAATCCGATGCATACATATCCTCCCGACTCTGGACAACTTCCTTAACCTCCTCAGTAAAGCCACCAGTGGAAATCAGCCAGAAACGAACCTCCGGCACAGGCGCCCCTTCTTCAGCCTGTTGCTGGCGAAAGATCTCTGCCGCAGCCTCCAACTTGTTGACCTGAGCAATCCCCATAGCCTGGCGGGTATACTTACATTCGCAAAGCCACACCCGTTCCTCACCCGCTTCTTTCCCCAGCACATCAATCTGATAGGCAGGAGTTGCCGAAGCTTTGACGGTCTGGGTTCTGACGTACTGAAACAACGGGACTTCCACCTTTTCTTCTTTCTCTGCCTTACCTGCTCTGGCGGCGAACCAGGCAGCTGGTAGTTTCTCATAATTGAATTTGAGCATAGATACCTCAGCCATCATTTTCAGGGTAACCGTTCACCCCCCTCATTCCACACAAAAAAAGATTGGACAAAAAAAGAAGATCACGATAGTTTAAGGGTCACAACGTTTTTTACGAGATCTATCCACGTTCTGAGTTCGCATGCACCTATCCAGAGAAGAGTTGCGAAAAATAGATAA
>NZ_JALAAI010000203.1:0-3918 GCF_052785085.1 Candidatus Electrothrix sp. | reverse complement strand
CTTTGTTTACACTGTATGTGAACATCGTGCGGTAATTCAATCCACGAACAACGCCCCCCCATCCCAGGTGATACCCCTTCACCCTGGTATTGGTCATTCCGATTTGAGCTTCCTCGTTGTACAGTGGTGAGGTGATCAGTGGTGTCCCCAGTGTCATCCCGAGGTAGGACCATCCGCTTCTGTAGATATAATTGTTAAAATAGTTGTCATTGCCCTTGAGCTTAATAGGTCCCGAGAGGTCATGTACCGGTCCCGATTGCCAGGTGGTCTGAATATACTCAACCAGCAGATGGTTAACCAATCTCTCCTTGTCATGGGTACGGATCACCAGCCCCTTTACCCCATCCTCATAAAACAACTTGGACATCCCAGAGTTATCCTCAAAAATAGTCTGAAAATAGAACCCCACCGAGAACCCTTTTCCCTTGTAATCGATCCGGTAGTTTCTGGCGCCCAGGTGGTTTCCCAGTGCATTGAGGATTTCCCCAGTATGACTTGTGTTTGCAGGTGCAGACTGCGCAAGAAAAACCCGTTTATAAGCATCCAGGTCAGATGGCAATGCACCTATTTGCTCATTGGAAGAGACCCCACCCCAGTGAGCAAAGTGGATCAGCCCCAGGGAGACGTTCAGCCGGGAATCGCCTCCAAAACGGATGTGGGCATGCTTCTGGTGCATGTATACATCTTCAACATAGCGCTCCTTTTCAAACCATCCGTGGGCCAGAGAGCCGTTGACCTCCACATAGCCCTTCGTGAATGGCACATCCACGTAACCCGGCGTTGCGAGCACCAGTTTAGGCATCGGTCGGGCGTTACCTGACCATACGGATCCTCCTGTAGAGAGGGTGCTGTCCTGGTTGCCGATCATCTCCTCCTTCCTCCCTGCCCTGAAGGTCAGCAATGGAGTTTTAATCTCTGCATACCCCTGGTGCAGCACCAGGTTGTTTTCTGTGCCGAAGCGGTCGTATAGCTCCAGACCATAATCAAAACTGATCCAGGATCCTGAGCTGTCAACCCCCTCGACCTTTAATCCGGCCATCCCTTCGAAGGGTGCTAAAGCATATTTTCCGTGCTGATTGGCAACTTGCCAGAAAGGTTTGCTGCCTCCTGCTGCGGCAGTGCCTCCGGCATAAACATCGATACGCGGGGCGGCAACCTGACTATAAACAGCCAATGATGCCAGCAATGCAGCTATGAACAGATAGAATTTTTTCACGCGTTCCCGATTAATTGTATCAACTGCTGCAGATTGGCATGAAAATCAAATCGCTCCTCCACCTGTTTTCTTGCCAGGTTTCCTGTTTGGTCCATCTCTGATGGATGGCTCCAGAGATGGGCGATCTTCTCTGTAAAAAGTTGCACATCGCCAAAAGGGATCAGATACCCGGACTTTCCGTCATCGATCATTTCGGGCATACTGCTGATATTGAATGCCACCACGGGCTTACCTGCCGCCATTGCTTCCAGGATTACATGGGAAGAGCCTTCATGCAGTGAGGTGGAGAGGTAGATATCGAGCCCCTTCAGGAAATCCCTGATATCCTCCACAAAATCGAGGAAAATAACCTCTTCTTCAAGACCCAGTCGTTTACATTGAGATTTTAAGGCCCTTTCCAGCTTCCCGGATCCGGCGATCATTAATTGAAAAGGGATATTCCGGCTTTTAAGCATTCCAGCGATCCGGATCAGGTACTCCTGCCCCTTCTGCTCGACCAGTCGGCCGGCATTCCCGAGGGAAAGCACCCTCTTTTGCTCCCCGTTACTACTGAAATAATCGAGAGGGGGCCAATGGGTAAGATCCACCCCATTGTACATGACCATCACCTTTTCATCTTCAATAATATTTTCATTCCTTTTAAAAATATTTTGTTTGATCTCCGAAGAGTTGGTAATGATCTTTGTCAGCACCCTACAGAACAGGAACCGGTTCATCAGCGAGTTCTTCACCGGAACTGCAGAGCCCCGCCGATAAATAATATGCTTCACCCCGGCCAGTTTCGCTGCCGGTCCGCCCAGCTTCACATCGATGGAAAGGCCCAGGATCAAAGCATACACTTCATGTTTTTGAAACAACCTCTTCAGAAACCGGAGTTTGAAAGGATTCAGAAAGCCAATATTGGAGATCGCTGAATTTGTCACCTCGATACTGGGGCGGTCCTTTAATTTATTGTAAAGATCGCTGTTTTTATTGGTGACCACCAATATGGAATATCCCAGCTCATCCAGGTAGCAGGCAGTTTCATAATGCCATTTTTCTCCCCCACCCCAAACCCTGTTGGAATTCATAAAACAGATTTTTTTTGTTTTGGTAGATGGGTTCATGAGGGAAAATCTCTTCTGTTGCTATCTATAAATTTTTGTTTTATAAGGACATGCAAAATATCTTGAGCTACAGGCTGATGGCTTTTAATAATTATTGAAATTACTATTATTTTTCAACTTTTGTCAGATATAATCTTGTAATTTTTTTCATTTCTTCTGCTTTTAGCTATAAAGGAATAAATTTCGTAATTTTGCAAAAATACCAAATCCAGTCAAATGATAATCAGAAACATTCTATTTTGCTGCATCCTCATCTTTTCAGGCAGTCTTTTGCTGGCACAGAATCCCGATCTTGAGAACATGGATCTCTCCAAAATAAAAGTTGAAGAGCTATCAGAGGGACAGATAAGGCAAATTCTGGAACGTGCAGAGGAGAGCGGTATGACAGAGGCCCAAATGAAGGCGGCGCTGCGGACCCGTGGGATGGCACCTTCAGAAATAAATAAACTGGAGGAGCGCCTGAAATCAATGCAGTCGGAACCGTCGGGCGTGGATATCGCCAGCAGGAGCCGGCAAGTGGTTCTTGGCGGACAGAAAGAAGATATATTCGGCCCACTTCTGGGAAGGGGCATGAAGGAAGATCCTGCAGAGGAGGCCGGACCGGAAAGCCGGATATTCGGGTATGACCTTTTCAGAAATGAGTCCCTCACCTTTGAGCCGGGCATGAACATCCCCACACCACCCGATTATCAGATCGGACCGGGCGATCAGCTGATCGTTGACGTCTGGGGGGCCTCCCAGCAGAATTACCAGCTGCCTGTCTCACCCGAAGGGAGTGTTTACATCGAAAACCTTGGCCCCATTCAGGTGGCAGGGCTGACCATGGAAAAAGCCTCTGAAAGGATCCTGGGCAGGCTGAAAAGTATCTATTCCGGATTGAGCGGACCGGGCAGAAACACCTATGCAGAGGTTACGCTGGGTAACATTCGCACAATCAGCGTTCACATCCTGGGACAGGTGAACCTGCCGGGCACCTTTACGCTCAGCTCCTTTGCCACTGTTTTTAATGCGTTACATGCTTCAGGAGGTCCCTCTCTCAACGGGTCATTCAGGGATATTGAGCTGTTCAGGAACAATCAGAAAATTGCCACCATGGATGTGTACGATTTTCTTATTAACGGAAAGCAGGACGGCAATATGAGGCTGCAGGACCAGGACATCATCAAGGTCAACCCCTATAAAACAAGGGTTGATATTACAGGGGAGATTAAACGTCCGGGGTTGTATGAACTATTGAAAGAAGAATCTCTGGACCAGCTGATAGATTATACAGGAGGATTCACAGATAAGGCCTATACGAAAAGGCTGACTGTCTACCGCAAAACAGATACTGAAAGAAAAATAATGAACCTTGAAAAAGAGGAGGCGACAACATTCAATCTTCAAGATGGAGACTCTATACCCGTTTCAATGATCCTCAACCGCTTTGAGAACAGGGTAACCATCAGTGGGGCAGTCTATCGCCCGGGTGAATATGCATTAAGCGGCGAATTGACACTCAGGGAGCTCATTGGCAAGGCCGAAGGGTTAAGAGATGATGCCTTTTTGCCCAGGGCGTTGATTTACCGTACACAGGATGATTTCACCCTGAAGATC
>NZ_JALAAI010000202.1:0-3934 GCF_052785085.1 Candidatus Electrothrix sp. | reverse complement strand
AAAACCAATTGAGTTCGTTTGTTAACATAAGTGCATCCTCCAATGTTATGATTAAAAAGCATTTTCATGGAGTATAACACGGTTAGCTATGAAAAACAGCCCGTTGAAGGTCAGGTGAAATTATCAGGCATAGTTGTTTATTTTACCCTTTTTCTGGACAGCGAGGTGAAGATATCGTCTGCCCCTTGGCTGCACCGAACACACTGGCCTAAAATTATTTATCTTAGAAAGAGGGAACGATATGTTACTGCTGGTGACCAGGTACGTGTTTCAGTTGGATACTTGGGCGGAGCAGGTTTGACTGTGTCGATAATATGAGTTGTATCTGATCATAGGATTTTAAAAATAAAAGAATTAGTGGCGATCTATCCTGTCTATACCACCAGCACATCAAGCGTAGCTATCCACGAGGCGTTATGAGAAGATATTGTTGAGAACAAAGAGCCATGTTTTGAATCGGTTTGACTCATCAGTGTTATTGCGTGTATCATGTTTTTTGTAATAGTGTCTTATTGAATTTAGTCCTCTTTTGGAGAAGGATGCGGCATTGGTGCTGTTACAATAATTAAGGGTATTTTTAACCTAAATTGAGCGATTCTTTTTAAAAAATCGAATCAACTTGCTGTAATCGCATAGTTTTTCCACTATAATTCTTAACCCCAATGGATCAAGAAAATGGTGGAAAATATTTTTTAATATTAAAAGCATACTTGATTCCTTGTATACAAAATCGTTCAATTCAGGTTTAACTAAAGATTTGGTCAGTGAGATGGAGAAAAAAGAAAAAAGAAATAATTTAAGAATATTACACTATGCGTTTTTGCTTATGGGGATATTGCTTAGTGCTGGATGTTCTGGTGAAGATGCAACGTCCTCAGCTGAACGCCTCATAGTGTATGATTGGTCGATGGCAGATTTGCCTGACTTTCATTCCAAATTTCTTGAAAAATATCCAAATACTCCACCTAAAATTGTCTATCTCGCTGAAGATGTGGAAGCCTATGGCAAGATCAAAGCTGGTTTTGCTTTTGATATAGTACATCCATGTACTCAGTTTTTTCAGCTCTATGTCGAAAATGGTTTGATTCTCCCTTTAGATACCTCCAGAATTGAACGTTGGAATGATTTGGAACCATCGTTTGCTGATATGGGTAACATTAATGGAAAACAGTATGTTATGCCGTATGATTGGGGGTATGAGTCAATCGTAGTGAGAACAGATAAAGTAAAGGAGATTCCTGACTCTTGGGAAGACTTATGGGATCCTCAGTACAAGGGACATGTAAGCTTAATAGACGCTGCGGATCCTGCTCAGGTTTTCACATCTCTTATTCTTGGGTTTGATCCATGGAATACGACCTCGGAACAGGATGAGGAGATTCAAGCTAAGTTAAGTGAGCTTAAAGACAATATTTTCACCTACTGGACTGATTTTAATGAGATTCAGCAGCTGATTGCTTCAGGTGATTCATGGATTTCAGCAAATGTCTGGCCTGAAACCTATGCAATGCTTAACAATAAAGGATTACCAGTAAAATATATTACTCCAAAAGAGGGGATGATCGGATGGATGTGTGGTTATGCTATTTCCAGTAAAACGAAAAACCTGGATATGGCGTATGACTATCTGAATGCCTTACTGGATCCCACCTCACATGCTGCGTATGGTAATATGGGGGCAGGAGTATCTTCCAAGGCAGCGTTATCCCTTATGGATCAGGAACAGGTTAAGCTTATGAACTTGGATCAACTGGATCTTCAAAACAGAACGGTATTTTATAAGAGCTGGACAGAAGAGCAACGGAAAAAATTTACAGAGCGTTGGAATCAATTTAAGGCTGCTCCATAATACCCTGTTGGGATTTGGGAACAACCTGATGATCCACAGATATTAGATGTATATTTTTCTTACACAGCTTGGTATTGTTCAATGAACGAAGAAAAAAAGCGTGCATTTTTTTTGCTGTCTCCTCCTGCCTTCTATATGTTGCTGTTTTTTATTATGCCCATTGGGATTATGACCAGCTATGTGTTTCGTGAAGGTGCATTCGGGGATGCCCGATATATCTTCACGTTGGATCATTTCAAAGATTTTTTCACAACTTCTTCGTATCATCGGCTTTTATTTCGTTCCATTTTTCAAGCTTTTGTTACGGCTCTGTTTTCTGTTATTTTGGCCTATCCTTTGGCCTATTTTTTGGCATTTAAGGCAGGGAGGCATAAAGTTATTTTTATGACCCTTTTGCTTATTCCGGCCTGGACAGCCTGGTTGTTGCGCATCCTTGCATGGAAGATCTTGCTTGACTCAACCGGTCTTCTCAACCTGTTTTTACTTTCTTCTGGATTCATCAGTGAAACGGCCCCCTATCTTTTGTACAGTGGTACTGCTGTAGTGATTACGCTGGTCTACATTTATGTGCCGTTTGCCGCTCTTCCTCTATTTTCTGCACTTGAGAGTGTTGATCAGAACATGATTGAAGCTTCAAAAGATTTAGGTGCCGGAACTTTGAAAACCTTTTTCCAGATTACTCTGCCGGTTTCGGTACCAGGGGTAGCTGCTGCTTTCTTTTTTGTTTTTATTCCAACATTAGGGGAGTGGGTTACTCCGACCTTAGTTGGGGGGGCGCAGGGCATTATGTTTGGTAATCTCATTCAGGAGCAGTTTGTCAAAACTCTGAATTGGCCTTTAGGAGCGTTGATGAGTTTAATACTGCTGGTATTGATTATTCCTGTTTTATTCTTTTTTAACCGTATTTCAGGTATATCTGAATATGCCCCGGTTTGACACATGTTTTCAAACAAGAAATTTCCAACTTATGCAATCTATTATCTGATTATTCTGATCCTGTTGTATACTCCTTTGGTCCTTCTTGTTGTTTTTTCTTTTAATGAAGGAAAAACAGTGACCTTTCCAATAAAAGGATTGACGCTTGATTGGTATGTGGCACTTTTTGAAGCACAAGATTTGCTTAAGGCTATGTATAATAGTCTGATAATTGGTGTTTTTACCTCTGTAGTTGCAGTTGTGCTGGGAACAATGGCAGCCTTGGCAACCACGAGATTTTCTCTTCCCGGGAGAAATTTTTTTCTTACAGCCGGGGTACTTCCATTGATTATTCCGGATTTGGCAATGGGGGTTTCCTTACAATTATTATTTCACTGGGCAGGAATCTCGCTTTCTCTGTGGACGGTGGCTTGTGCCCATACAATGGTGAATATTCCCTACGTGATGCTGATTGTTTCTCCTCGTCTACAGACCTTTCAAGGGAGTCTCGAAGAGGCTTCAATGGACCTTGGAGCAGGTTATTGGAGAACCTTATTCAAGATTACGCTTCCTGTATGTGCGCCTGTTCTCATCGCAGGCTTTTTATACTCTTTTGGAGTATCAATTGATGAATTTGATCTTGCTTATTTTGTAACAGGGACTCATGAAACACTTCCTGTTTATCTCTACTCTCAGCTTCGTTTTCCAAATCGGCTACCATTGGTGTTGGCTCTTTCTGCAATTATTATAGCAGTATCACTTGTTGTGTTACTTTTTACTGAAATCCTATCAGATTAGGATTGAGTAGTGAGTATCCGTTAAAAACAGAACTGCTTGAATAGTGATAATAAAGGTAAGAATATTTAGCCAGAGAGTTGGATAGATGCTCAAGAAATAATCTGATATCTTTGATATTATACTAAAAAGGAAGGTAAACGATGTCTGATGTTGCGGTGGAACTCCGCAGTGTGAGTAAAGTCTTTTTTTCTAAGAAAGCAGGATCTACTCATGCGGCTAAGGAAATAGATCTTAAAATATTTCAACAGGCCCCTGACAGCCTTTCTGTAAAATGGACATAAGGCGCAATAACCCGACAGCCCTCAGGTTGGAGGCTCTCTCAGGCTCACGTTAATCAGCTTACCGTTACGTTGTATACCCAGAGCTGTTAAC
>NZ_JALAAI010000201.1:0-4057 GCF_052785085.1 Candidatus Electrothrix sp. | reverse complement strand
CCCTCAAGGCGGAGAATGTATTAATGGTTTTTATGAGTCTTTTCATTGACAAACTGGAACAAAAAATAGGTGCTGATACACTCATGTCAATTTTTTTCAGGCGAAGTGGGGTTTGCGTGGAAACTGCGTCGGAAATCACCTACGAGCTGAATACAACGGGCTTATCATCTCATTACAAAAAAGTACTGGGTGATATAGCATCTGAGTTAACAGCTCTGGGTATACAACGTAACGGTAAGCTGATTAACGTGAGCCTGAGAGAGCCTCCAATCTGAGGGCTGTCGGGTTATTGCGCCTTATGTCCATTTTACAGAAAGGCTGTCAGGGGCCTGTCTTCATATTGGAGAGGCGTATTTTCAGTTTTAACAAAAAAAGAAGTTCCGATAACATTTGATTTTAAAATGTAACCTCTAACCTTTTCATTGTAGATATAGTTTAAACCCTTATTATCTAATTGTTTTGATATGTTAAATTTCAACCTTAAACCTCGCTGCAACGGGAGAAAGAGGTTCCAGAGCAATTGACACCGTCTAAAAACACATCACGCAACGGGATATGAGCAGTAAAAAACAGAAGAGCATCATAGTTCAAGACATTGAAATCCATGTAACCAATAAGGATGATCAGGATTACATCTGCCTTACAGATATGGTTAAAGCCAAGGATGGCAACTTTTTCGTTACCGACTGGCTTAGAAACAGAAATACGTTAGAATTTTTAAGCATATGGGAAAAAATTAATAACCCGAATTTTAATTATGGCGAATTCGCCACAATTAAAAATCAAGCAGGACTAAACCGTTTTAAAATCAGTGTAAAAGAGTGGGTTAAACTGACAAACGCCATCGGTCTTTTCGCAAAGCCAGGACGATACGGTGGCACGTACGCCCACAGGGACATCGCATTTGAGTTCGGGTCATGGTTAAGCCCTGAATTCAAGCTGTACCTCATAAAAGAATTCCAAAGGCTTAAAGAGCAGGAAATAGCTTCCAAGGGCCTGCAATGGGATTTAAACAGGTCCTTAGCCAAAACAAATTACAGAATCCATACGGATGCTATAAAAGAAAACCTGATTCCGCCGATGGTCTCCAATACACAAGCGGGATACATCTATGCTGGCGAAGCGGATGTTCTGAATGTCGCGTTGTTCGGAAAAACAGCAGCTCAGTGGAAAGCCGAGCATCCAAAATTAAAAGGCAACATGCGTGAATACGCAACAGTACACCAACTGGTTGTTTTAACTTCCCTTGAAAGCCAAAATGCCTTGCTGATACAACAGGGTATCACGCAGCAGGAACGAGTTGCAATTCTTAATCGTTTAGCCATACAGCAACTGGAGTCTCTGAGCGGCAATCCTACAATCTCGAAAATTGAGTCGATGAAATAATGCTTCCGGCTTTTGTAATGAAATATCGAAGCCGGTACTGTGCTGTAAACAAGCAGTAGGCCTGTCTGTGTGAAACAAAAGCGGATAACGCACCGCACAAGAAAAACACCCTCTGCAAGAAGAAAATCCCTCGCTGTAACGGGAGAACCCCTTCCCGAAGCGGCGGAAATCACCCTGAAACAGGAGAAAGAGGTTCTGGATGACCGGCACGCCAGAAAGATTGCAGCACGCTTAGGCGTGACTATGATCGGGACGGTCGGGATTCTGATGAAGGCCAAACGTCATGGGAATATCACGGCTGTAAAACCTCTGATTGAGCAATTGGAAAAGCATAACTTCTACATCAGTGAGGCACTCAAACACGAGGCTTTGAGACTTGCCGGAGAATGAATAGTTTTTTTTCACCTATCTTGTGGACGGGGAAAAGGCCGGGAGTAAGCTGAAAAAGGCGCGGGAGATGGGGGGAAGGTTGTGGATAATGAGGAGTTTTTGGGGATTGTTGGGAGGGGGTAGACTCTGTTGGTTCCGTCTAATATCAAAGTAGGAAAAAACTTGCAAAACCTATTGCTGTTAAGGCTGAAGACTCATGAATAAAATATTGCTTGGTTGCGTTTCCGTCCTTTTTACTGGTTGGCTCATACAAAGATTGAGTCATCGTCTCACTTGTGAACGAGAAAAAAGAAAAGAACTCAGACCATATATTTTACAGTTTAAGGAGTCCTTTTCCGATCAAATAGCCATGAACAACGGAACCATCACTTACAACAACAAAAGTATTGAAGCTACCCTTCGAGATCAAAGAGAATCTGTTAAAAAGATCATGCCTCTCTTGCCCGAAAGGTACCAAAGGAAATTGCAAAAGACATGGGATTATTATACAGGAGATACAAAAGATAATGGACTCGGGTTCTCGACTGAAGATTGGATAAAGACAATGCCGAATACAGGACTCTCCAGATACCGAAAAAAATTTGAAAAAAACTTCAAACGCCTCCATACTTGCCTTGATGATTTATTGTAAAAATTACTTAACCAGGTGGTCAATCGGTCGCAAACAGCTGCACTATATTATTAATGCTCATGTAGTGGATTAATCTTGCACCGCACAAGAAAAACACCCTCTGCAAAAGGAAAATCCCTTGCTGCAACGGAAGAAAACCTTCCCGAAGCGGCAAAAATAACCCTGAAGCAGGAGAAAGAGGTTCTGGAGCAGGCAGAACTCATCCTGCAGCAGGAAAAAGTCGTTCTGTAGTAGGAGAAAATCATTCTGTAGCAGGAAAAACTCGTTCTGTAGCGGGAGAAAGTCATTCTGCAGCAGGAGAAAACGGCTCTGCAGCACTGCAACGCCATTTTCTCCCCCTGCACCCGCTCATCATCCGGGAAATCCTTCCCTCAACCCAATTCAGGAGGACACCATGCCAGCACCGTATCATTCCATCGAAGAACGCCTGAACCGCTACCAAACCGGCCTCACCAATGCCCGCGATGTCCCGGAGCTGCAAAGCCGGGTCGCCCTGTACGGCTACACCCCGGACATACTCAATCAGATGCTGACCCAGCGGCAGCAGGCGTTTGACCTCTATCTTGCCCAGAAAACCGAGTACAGCGAGCAGTACGCCGCCACCGAGACCTATGAACAGGCCTGGAAGATCGCCCATGATGCCTACATGCGCCTGGTCCGCCTGGGGCGGATAATATTCCGGGATGAGCGCGACGTCTTTATCAAGCTGACCCTCAACCAGGAGCGCAAACGCACCTTTTCCGGCTGGTTGGCCCAGGCCAACACCTTTTTCAGCAACCTCCTGAGCGATCAGGATGCCCTGGCAAAATACGGCCAGTACAACACCCCGCCGGATGCCATCACCGCAGCAAAGGGTTTGGTCGATGTGGCGGAAAAGGCCAACATAACCCAGGCCAAAGAAACCGGTGAAGCCCGGCAGGCTACCCTGGAGCGGGATGAAAAGATGGATGCCCTGGATTCGGCCATGGCCGAGTTCTATGCCCTGGCCGAACTGGCCTGTGAAGACGCACCGGAGCTGCTGGATATGCTTGATCGCGGATAGCTTCCTTTTCCGACGGGATATTCTGTATAATATCATTGTCTGGTTCCCAGGCTCCGGCTTGGGAACTGCTTTTTCCGAAGCTGGGAGCTTCTGGAGTCAAGATGCCCAAGCAGAGCTTGGGCACCGGTAACCAACTTGAACTGAGGCGGAATAATGAAAGCAATCGAAACGAATATATTTGTCAAAGCACCAGGCCGAGCCGTTGTTGACCTGCGACTTCCCCCTGAAATCAAACAGGGGCGTTATCGTGCAATGGTTATTATTGAAGAATATCCTGTGAGCAAAGAAAGAAAAAAGAAAACGATTCGTTTTCCGACCTTCAATGCCGAGCCGGTAGATCCGAAAAATACTTTCAGGCGCGAGGATTTGGCCTGATTTCGCTGCGCTCAATCCGACCTACGCAACTATCTGGAAATTCCAGACAGTTCAAAAAATATTTATACAAAACAAGATACAATGAAACCAGGCACAAGAGATATAACAGGCCCCTGACAGCCTTTCTGTAAAATGGACATAAGGCGCAATAACCCGACAGCCCTCAGGTTGGAGGCTCTCTCAGGCTCACGTTAATCAGCTTACCGTTACGTTGTATACCCAGAGCTGTTAAC
>NZ_JALAAI010000200.1:0-4067 GCF_052785085.1 Candidatus Electrothrix sp. | reverse complement strand
GTCTTTTTTAGTCGGCATGCGCATCCAGCTTAATAAATGCGCATTTAAAGGACGACTCAAGAATGGCATACTTTGACATGCAACGCAATGAAATTATTCAACAGGAGAGAAATTCAGCAGATACTAAATACAGAAGAACATCCTGAAAAGTATATCGTTACAAATGTTGGGAGCTTGAATGATACCGGTGGGGAAGTTTGTGTTGATTCGCAAGGAGTGCAGCAGGAGTGCAGTAATGTAGTTGGTCAAGATCCTTTGTATGGATCAGATTTTTTTAGTAGAGATGCCAATAGTAATTTCTTGAGGATTAACGGACAGGATAACACGTTAAGTCACTTTGATTTTTCTGTTATTTCAAGTACAGGGGATGCTGTTACTCCTTCCTTAAAAGAGAGTTCTCAAGAAAAAGTAGATTATTACATGGATGCTCTGTCTACGGATAGCAGTTGTGTTCTTGACAATACTACTGGTTTCATGTGGGAAACAAAGACTGATGATGGTGGATTGAGAGATAAAGATAACTATTATACTTGGTATGATAGCACATTAATGGATGCACCATATTCTGGTGCTGTATGCGGCGGAGGAATTGATTGTAATACTGAAGCTTATATCACCGCAATAAACAATCTGAATCTTTGCGGAGCAAGTAATTGGCGTTTACCTACAGTTGTCGAGCTTCTTTCTATTATAGATTTCGGAAAGTTTTATCCTGCTCTCGACGAAAGATATTTTCCAAATATGGAAAACACAACTCATTATTGGACGAGCAATATTACTCCGTTTCCTATAATCCATAATAGCACTGATGCATTTACTATTTCAATAGCTTCAGCTTATGTAGATAGACAAAATTTTTTCACAGCATATTCATCAACTGAATATGGTCAAATTCACATACTATTAGTTTCTGATGGGCATTAATTATGAAGAGAATATATTTTTTCATCCCCTTGTCTATTTTAATCGCAAGTTCAATTTGTTATTCGTACGAGACATGTCAAAGTATTCGTGCTCAACAAAACGAACGTTTCCGTATAGATGAAAATGGATTGGTTACTGATATCAGTACTGGTTTGACTTGGTCTCGGTGTGCTTATGGGCAGGCTTGGGATGATTCCAGCCAAAGCTGTACCGGAACAATCGAAAATTTGATTTGGAATGATGCTCTTGTAGGGATAGATAACATTGAGTATGCAGGATTCTCTGATTGGAGAATGCCAAATATGAAAGAGTTGGCATCAATCATTTTATTTGGATGTTCTCCTGCGATAAATGAAGATTTTTTTTCTGTTATTGAAGGTACAAACCAAAATGTTTGGACGTCTCAGGCTGATGCGAGAGTACCGGAGAACTCTTGGCTGTTTATGTTAAGCTCGGATGGGATTGTTCGGGAAGGCGATAAAATTACAACACCTTGGGCATATTCTTATATGGTAAGAGGTGGAGGGCTAATATTTTTTCCAGTTGAGACAGAACGAACTGATTGGATTAATTACGTAGGTGCGGAAGGGCATACAACACTAACGATATGGAATGGTAAAAGAAATGATTCCATTAGGGTTGATGATACTTTTGCTATGGATTTGAATCTTCCAGGAAATGCAGAAAATAACATGTGGGTTATCGCGCCTCAATCAGGCACTGTTGTTAAGAGGTTCGATAATCATGGAATGGTATTGATCAGGCACGATACACCACTCTATATTGCGAGTCATGTTGATCCAGTTGACCCTTGGTATAGCAACTTTATACACATGGATGATATCCAAGTTAATGAGGGTGATCCCATAGACATAAAAACTAAAATCGGTACTATTTCCAATACCTCACCCTCGACAATGCCGGTTCATCTCCACTATGTTATATATGAATATAATCCTCCGACTGAGACCTATGAATCTATTGATATTGAGAACGCTCTACCAGATACTGTGACCAAGCCTATAAGTTCTCACGGATATTGGTGTGGTAATTCAGTAGCATGTACCAAGGAGTCACCGTGGTGGGGATTAAATGTTTCTCCATGCAGTATACCGGATACTTCTGCCTGTGCAGAATAGATGATCGTACAAAAGTTTTTTGTGGGGCAGGTACTGATTAATCTTTGATACCGCCAAGCAGAAGCCGCCGGAGAAATGTCTTTCTTCATCTCCACTAACAATGTAAAATGGGTCAGAGTCGAATTAAATCTAATTTTACTCTGACCCCATTAACCCTGTTTATAACGTGAACTTTGAAGCGAATGACGGTCGCGGCGGAACCTGCAACGGCACGATAGTGATTGCTGTTCCTCACAGCCAGAACAGAAAGCAGGCTGTTGATGACGGGCAGGATTATAACTCGACAGAGTTATAGTTGCGTGTAACCACCGGAGACAGATTTTTGAATTTGTCTCCGGTAACTTGAAAGAGGTTCAACGTTAAATGAATAATTCAAGCATTGTGAATGTATTACCAAGGATGTTCGTCAATGTAATTCTGCTGGGTTTCTTTCTGTTGCTCCAGACAACAACAGACTGCGAAGCTGCCAGTGAGCATGTGAAGCTGACGGAGCTGAGACGTATAGTCAGCAACCGCGATATAGATAACGTGTATGATTATCTTGAAGAACTGTCGTTAGAGTCAAGAATTGAAGTTGCACGTCTTGCTGTTGCTGATTCCGATAAATATATCAAACTGATCGGAATTAAAGTATTAGTAGAATCCGGTTTTCCAGACGAAGCTGTTCCTGCCTTGGCCGACAGATTACTCGAAGGTGACAATTTGGCCGCTCTCGGCTACGCTTGGACACATAGTGATGATCATCAGCTAGCTGTGCGCATGTATTTGAAAATCAGCCGATATTTACTTGCAAGGTACGAAAGTTTCGATGCAGGGCAAAAGAAAAAAACAAAGCGATTCATTGTCAATAGTCTCGGACGTGGCAATCGGCTCGAAAGTTTTTCTGTCGAAGCGGCAGAGCAACGTTTATCACAGATTGAAGCACGTCTTATTCAGTCTGAACAATAAAAAAAACTGCCAGAAAAGCAGCAGCAACTGGTGGTCGAGGATGCTCCAAGTTCCTGAGTCGATCATGATTCAGGGCTTTTCTTTTATATCCCACCATATCCTTGCCCTGTCTGCATACATCAGGTAAGATTCTCTTGCGGAAAAAAAGATAAAACGGAGAAAGACGATGATCTCAGATAAATCGTACAACATGAAACAGGCGGCACGGCAGCTACAGAATATTGTCAGTTTTGTCGAACAGGGACATTCTGTAGGTCTGACTCGGGATGGTGAGCCGGTTGCAATATTAGTTTCCGTGACTGAATATCAGTCGCTCCGTTCCGCTCCGAAACGGAATTTCCTACAGGCATTGAAGAAATTTCGGAATCAGTACGCTGATGAACTTGATGACTGCCAGGAGGTATTTGCCGGAATCCGGCAAGCTTCACCGGGAAGAAAAGTCTCATGGTAAAGCCGAGATACCTTCTTGATACGAATATTCTTTCCGAACCGTTGAGACCTCAGCCTGATTCTTCCGTTATGAAGCAACTTGAGCGACACTATCATGAAGTCGCCACAGCCGCTGTTGTCTGGCATGAGCTTAGGTTCGGATGTTGCCGCCTCCCCGTTTCACGCAAACGGCATAGGATTGAACAGTATCTGAACGAAGTTGTGCTTCCCTACCTTTCTCTTCTCCCTTATGATCAGGCCGCTGCTGATTGGCATGCGGAGGAGCGGGCCAGACTTTCAGGAATCGGTCTGGCTCCCCCGTTTGCTGACGGACAGATTGCTGCAATTGCCAAAACACATAATCTGATTGTTGTCACAGCAAACATCGCTGATTTTGAGCATTTTTCCGATATTATCGTTGAGAACTGGTTTCTTTCGGAGTCCGGCCAGGAAGAAGGTAATGAAGAAACCTCCTCTAGGCAGGAGTCGCCGGATAAATAAAGGGTGTTGAAAAGTACCCCAGCATAGAGCAATTTCAGTTGTCCGAGATGCCCAATAAGCATTTTTTTTCGTTTGTCAGTGTTACTGCAGCTTGATGTCGAACACTTTCCAGGCGGAATTCAGCCT
>NZ_JALAAI010000199.1:0-4152 GCF_052785085.1 Candidatus Electrothrix sp. | reverse complement strand
TTTGTTGAAGGACTCAATAACAGCATAAGAAACATTATTCGGACTGCGTTTGGATATAGAAATTTTGAAAATTTCAGGCTCAGAGTATTTGCGGAACATGGCGTTCCCCACTAATCTGCGATGAGCCAAAAAAGTTTGTCTTGAAAAGTATGAGTACGTACAAGATAAATCGTTTTGTATCAACAGAGAACTTATGTTACTCTAGTGAATATATTTTTTTATGACTTGAAGATAGGAACTTTCGATGGAATATCACTTGATTTCTCAGGGGCGTTTGTTTACCGGAGCCAAGGAAAAAGAATGTATTGTTATGATTCAGCGGATCACCAAGCTCTCTGAGGAGCAGGTGCGGAAGACCTTGTTAAATGGGCGTCCCCGTAAGCTTTTCAGTTCTGATGACAGGGCAAAGGTAGAAAAATTTTCCCAGGCATACCGCAAGGCTGGTTTGGATGTGCGGATTAAGAAGGGTTCGTGATTTTTTTATCATTGTTTGGTTATTTTTTTTCAGTTGTGAGGCAAATGATGTTCAGAGTTGCCTGCGTTGAAAAAAACGCATCTCGAACTGCTGTACGGAAAACCATTGTACCTGCTCCTCAGAATAGAGTAAGCTTTAGGGCATGGAAATCATCACTACCCACATCAATGCAGATTTTGATGGCCTGGCCTCAATGGTGGCAGCCAAGAAGCTCTATCCCAAGGCAAGTCTTGTTTTTTCCGGTTCCGCAGAACGCCCCATTCGCGATTTTCTTTCCCAGGATATCCGTAATCTCTATGGATTTAAGAAGATCAAACATATTGATCTGAGCGCTGTTACCCGCTTGATTATTGTTGACACCCGGCAGGCCAGCCGGCTCGGCCCCTTACAGGCCTGTCTGAACAATCCAGGCATTGAGCTTCATCTCTATGACCACCATCCTGATACAGCAGGTGATATGCAGGGGCATGTTGAGCATATTCAACAGGTAGGCTCAACCACAGCGATTTTTGTTGCCCTGCTGCGCGAACAAGGCATACCTCTTTTTCCTGATGAATCCACGCTGCTCAGTCTTGGCCTGCATGAGGATACTGGCTCTTTTCTCTATGCCACCACTACTCCAGCTGATTTACAGGCTGCGGCCTGGCTGTTGGAGCAGGGTGCTGACCTTGATATTGTTAATCAGTTTATTGCCAAGGATCTTTCTGCTGAACAGGTTTCTTTGCTGAGCCTCTTGTTAGAAAATACCATGACCTATACTATTCATTCAGTGCCTGTGACGGTGAGTCGTCTGACCTTGCCTACCTATGTGGATGATTTTGCGGTTTTGGTGCGTCGGGTGATGGTGATGGAAAATCTGGATGCTATCTTCACTCTGGTCTGCATGGGTGAGCGGATCTATCTTATCTGTCGGAGCAGGATTCCTGAGGTCAATGTAGGGACTCTTGCCCGTGCAATGGGCGGCGGTGGTCATGCTGCTGCTGCTTCAGCTACGGTGCGGAATAAAACGCTCTTTGAGGCAGAAGAAGAATTGCTTGCTCTCTTGCATCGTCATGTCAGGCCCAGGGCCATGGCAGGTGAACTCATGTCCAGGCCTGTTATCACTGCCACACCGGAGGTTACCCATAAGCAGGCAAATGAGTTGTTGACCCGCTATAATATTAATGTGCTGCCAGTGGTATGCGATAATAAGGATCGGAAAAATCCTCAGGGATTGCTGGGGATTATTTCTCGCAGGGATGTCACCAAGGCAATTGCCCATCAACTGGGGGAGATGCCGATCAGCGAGTATATGACCACTGATCTGGCAGTGCTGCCGGAAAGCGCAACCCAGGCTGATATTCAAGAATTGATCATAGAAAATCATCAGCGATTAATCCCTATTATCCGAAAACCCGAGGAACAGCAACAGGATCAGCAGGGGAAAGAGGCTGGTACGGAAGGGATTATCTGCGGCGTTATAACCCGTACCGACCTGCTCAATGTATTGGTTAATGATCCGGCCCATCTGCCCCGTAATCTGTTTCGTGAAGATGAACATCCATCCACAGAGCGGACCCGCAATATCAGTTCGTTGATGACCGACGGTCTGCACCGGAATATTATCCTTCTTCTACGGGAAATTGGAGAAATCGCTCAGGATCTTGGTACGCATGCCTATGCTGTGGGTGGCTTTGCCCGGGATCTGCTCTTGCAGACCAAGAACCTGGATATTGATATTGTGGTGGAAGGCGATGGAATTCTCTTTGCCAAAGAACTGGCTACCCGCAAACAGGCCACAGTTCGCACCCATGAAAAATTTGCCACCGCTACTGTTATTCTGACTGATGGAATGCGGATTGATGTGGCCACAGCCCGTCTGGAATACTATGCCTTTCCAGCTGCCATGCCCACAGTGGAACATAGCTCGCTGAAGCAGGATCTTTTCCGCCGTGATTTTACCATCAATGCAATGGCCATCCATCTTAATCCGGAACGCTTTGGTACCTTAGTGGATTTTTTTAATTCCCAGAATGATCTGAAAGAACGACGGATCAGGGTGCTTCATAATCTCAGCTTTGTAGAAGATCCCACCCGGATTTTCCGGGCTGTCCGTTTTGAGCAACGCCTTGATTTTACAATCAGCAGGCATTCTGAAAAGTTGATCCGTAATGCTGTACAGATGCATATGTATGACAAATTTTCCGGGCCCCGTTTTTTTAGTGAGCTGAAGTTGATCCTTGGAGAAGATCACCCATTAGCCTCTCTGCGCAGGCTGGATGCTTTTCATCTTTTTCCAGTACTCTGGCCAGATCTGCGGCCAAATTTAAAAATTGATCGTCGATTTGCTCATATTCTCACTCAGGCAGAAAAGACCATTGCCTGGTTTAAGTTGCTTTTTTTAGAAGAGGTGGAGAAAAAGGCAAGCCATTGCAAGATGTGGATGGTTTGCCTGTTGGCCGTGTTCAGCCGTTCCCGTGCCCAGGAATTACGTAATTTTTGCCATCGCTTTGAATTGCCACCCAAGCATCGCAAGCAGTTGCTGCGCCAAAAACGCAAAGCAGATCATATTGCCAGCCATATGTTACGCCGTCCTGAGATACAACCAGCTGAACTCTACTGGCTGCTTGATCCACTGGAAAATGAGGGCCTTTTATACCTGATGAGTATTGCCCGGAAAAAGCATATTCGCCAACAGGTCTCGCATTATGTTACCCATTTGCGTGGTGTGCAGAACCTCATCAATGGTCAGGATCTTATGAATCTGGGGTATACTCCGGGAACGTCCTTTCGGCTGATGATGAATTATGTGTTAGGGGCACAACTGAATGGAGAGATTACCCGTAAAGAGGAGGCCCTTGCCCTGATTCAACAGCAATACCCTGTAGATTCTTGTATACACATTCCTGAAAAGTTCTGAGCACTCTACTTTGGCCCCAAAGAATTACAGATACAACCGCCGATAATAACCGATCATTGAGTATCGTTTCATTCTGTTTCTACGTACAAAACAACCTATGGACATAAAGAGTACTATCCAGCAACTCATTATTATAGCACCTCCTTTTCTTTTTGCCCTGACCTGTCATGAGTTGGCTCACGGCTATACTGCCTGGAAACTGGGTGATCCCACAGCAAAGGACCAGGGCAGATTGACCATGAATCCGCTTAAACATCTTGATCCCTTTGGGGTGCTCGCTTTTTTTATCATAAAGGTGGGGTGGGCTAAACCTGTTCCGGTAAATCCAAAATATTTTCGCAATCCGCAAAAAGGGATGTTGGTGACAGCACTTGCAGGTCCTGTTGCGAATATGCTGCTTGCTATCTGTAGTGTCGTGCTCCTGCGTTTATTTATTTTATTGCCTGAGCCTCCTGCGTTTATTGGTGATCCTGTTTTTGCTATGCTTGCCGCATCGGTTTGGATTAATGTGATGTTGGCAGTGTTTAATCTGTTGCCTGTCCCGCCCTTGGATGGCTCAAAGATTCTTATGGGGGTTTTGCCCGCTGAACAGGCAGCCAGTTATGCTCGCCTGGAGCCCTATAGCATTATTCTTTTGTTGGTTCTCTTTTACAGGCCCCTGACAGCCTTTTTCTGCTAGCTGGTTAATCTTTTAATTTTACACCAGAAAAAAATGGACATTTGAGATTTTTCTGGTATTAATGTAATAAAAAACGATTTGTCATTGGTAACCAAGGGA
>NZ_JALAAI010000198.1:0-4175 GCF_052785085.1 Candidatus Electrothrix sp. | reverse complement strand
CCGATGGTACTGCATGGGAGACTATGTGGGAGAGTAGGTCGCCGCCAATTTCTTTTGTAAATCCCTTACCGGGCAATACTGGTAAGGGATTTTTTTTTGATTTTCTTCCGCTCTTTACACAAGCCCATACTCCTGCTTCAAACGCTCCAACAGATCACCCACATGAATATCCGGGGTCTTTGCTGGTCCCCAATCCAGAGTAGTATGTGCGCGATGATCTGTATCAATAACATTACGCAGGCGTTGCTCCTGGTCATACCACCACCTTTTGGAAGTACCGTCCGGGCATGAATCAGACTCAGTATCGCCCCAGCGCAGTTCCGGGCAATGATAGGGATCAAAGGAAAGAAGAAAGAGCTGGTCCATGATCTCCTCCAGAGTTCGAGTAACCGTAGTCCCGTTGGAATTGCCATAGCTTATCTGAATGTCCCTACTCTGTTCCTGCCAAATGCTATCAAACTGGCGAACCAGTTCCGAGGCAGTTCCGTCATATTCATAGGGATGGTCCCCTTGGGCCACAGCATGAACGCTGTCCTTTATCAGATTGTAGATCTCCCGGATCTGGGCCTTGAGGCGGGCATCTCTGCCAGGGGTTGAATAGGCTTCCCAATCCCCCACAGTCCCATAAATATTATAGGGCAGGCTGGACGGATGGGGCTGACGATGGATATTACGGGCCACAGCAGCTGCAATGGAATCCACCCGATCCTGAAGGGCCTGATTCAGTGCTGTAAGCTGCTGTTCCACTTCCTTGATCGGATCCACCTTACCACTCCCTGTGGCCAGCTGTCGCTTCACCCATTGGTGATAATCCAGTTCAAGTCCATCGACCTCGTAACTGCCCTGACACTGACTTTTCTCCTGATCAAAAAAGGACGAGTTGCCATTGGAGGTCAGGGTAAAACTGCCAGTCCTGCTCACCTCCTGGTGACGCCAACAACGAAACCCGCCTCCCTGTTTACAGGAGCCCCGTGAGAGGTAAGACCCAAAACGTTTTTCCGTCAGGCTATTATCAGGATGAGCATCAACAAACCAGACCGTGCCATCATCATCCACCCGTGAAACCACCAAAACGTGACCATTGGCATCATAATACACCGTTCCCGGCACAATGCTCTCCCGATTGACTTGGCAGAGATAGGTATCGGTCTTTTCCATGGTCCAGAAAAAACGAAAAAAACCACTATGGACGCTGTTGGAAATGGCCCTGGCTAATGAAGAAAAACTGGAGTAGTTGAGAAAGGAGCGGCGGCTTCCTGGCCTGTTATTATTACTGTAGCGACTGCCGGAAATGGTTACGTTAAAGGAGAAAGGGAGCTTTTTCTTATAACCGAAATAGGCTCGCAGCAGGTAGGGCAGATCTGCGCAATCGCTGAATATACTATTATTGCGATCTTCCTCGGAATAAAGGGTATTGCCTTCAGGATTACGCAGGCAGGCTGCCAGCGAGCCTTTCTTATCTGCAAAAAGCCGCTCTACCCAATGCGAAAAATCAGCCTCGTCACGGTCACTCCACTGGTAATAGGCGGTCCAGGCTGTATCAGGCCCACCAAGGTTGATGTCCGCATCAGGAGGAACTTCCTCCTCATTATTGCCATTTCCTCCTCCGTTACCAGAACCAGGATTCTCTGCTGCCGCTGTCAGCTTGCCCCAGGTGCGACCGCCTACATCAATCCTGCCGTCCGGGCGGGACATAAAGGCGGATTGAAAATCCCGAATTGCCGCAATCAGGGCATCAGAAACCTGCTCACTCACCACAAGTGGGGACGAAAGAATGGTATTCAACAATTCGTAGACGATACGGACATCCCGGGCCCGGTTCTGACCGCCCTGCCCTACGGAACCGGAAATCTCTGTTGCCGGGGTCTCAACAGCAGTGGTGAGCTTACGCCAGGTGCGGCCGCCCACATCAATCCTGCCGTCCGGGCGGGACATAAAGGCGGATTGAAAATCCCGGATTGCGGCAATCAGCTCAGCAGAAACCTGATCACTGACCGCTAATGGAGTAACAAGTATTGCATTGAACAGGTCATACACGGTACGCACATCTTCAGGAAAATTCTGTCCACCTGAATCGCCTACTGAACCACTGATAGAAGCTGGCATTATTCCTCCTCCTTTTCTGGTTTACTTGTTCCGCAAAGGGCGTAGATTTTACTGCCTGCTCCCATAATCGCGGGTTATGAATGCTGAAGCCGGGCAAGGCATGCATTCTTTTTATGAAACGATGCCTTGTTAGCCATATAATACTGATCAATAGCCTGGATTCCGCACTTCCTGTTTGATTGCCTGATCTTCTCCTTCAAAGAAACGTCTGCACTGGTCCTCTGATCAACAAAGCCGGGAGCTTAGGGCCATAAAAAGCTGTGTCCCTCTATTTCTTTTGGATAATGGCAGAGCGTGCCAGCGTATCACATCTTTGATATTCTTCCTGTTTTGAGGAATATTGACGCCATATAAATTCAACCGTATGCTGTTGGCAGAGTTCAAGGAGTTGTTCCCAGAGATCAACGTGTGGAGTGGGCTTCTTGTCGCTGTTTCTCCATTGTTGGGCTTTCCAACGGTATACCCAACCTTTTGTCATGGCATCAATCAGGTAGGCATTATTGTTATAGACAGTGACATGGCAGGATTCCTTGAGAGCTTGCAAGCCTTTTATCACAGATAAGATATCCATTCGATTATTCGTCGTATTCTCGCACCTTCCTGAAAGTTCTTTCTTGATGGCGTTATAGATTAGAGTGACTCCATATCCCCCTATATTCTCTCGGTTACATATTCCATGTGTATACATTATGACCTGTTTCATTATGCAGATTCCGCGTTATCTTTCAATTAGCCGCACAGGGTGCGGTTCCTGCACCGGGGATGATGCATAGTATGCATCCTGTTTTATGAAGCCATCGCTTTTTTAGCCATATAATACTGATCAATAGCCTGGCGTATATACATTTTTATAACCGCCTGTCGGCTGATGTTCACTTCTCTGACGATTTTATCCAATTCATGCAGCATTTCTGGAGTAAAATCGACCTTGACGGATTGCGTTCCGGCTTTGTTCAGAGGCGGTTTCATTTTACCGTCACCGGTAAAAAATCTTGATACATCCTCTCCTCTGTCTGCCATTTCAGCAAGCTCGTCAGCTGTCGGTATGTTCTCAGCTCTTTTCGGCATAATTCCTCACCTCCTGTTTGGTTGCCTTCCATAGGGTTACAAGATGATAATATAACCCTTCATGGTCATGCCTCTGTTCATAGATCACTGTGTATAATTTCCCCTGCACCCAGCCGGTAGCGGAGTATTGGGTTGGGTCGTCACATCTTAAATCTTCATAATAATAATGCTCGAACAATTCCTGCGCATCGTCAAGTCCAATCCCGCGTTTCGGATTATTTTTGAGTTGTTCGCTTTTCTTGTTATCGTACTTGAATCTCATATCAGTTCGCCATGCTTAATAAAACCGGACAGGGTACAATTCCCGTATCGAAAGAAATGCACGATAGTCAGTCTACAGGGCTAATATGTCAACTCTTTTGAGATTTCAATATCCTTTCTGATGAGTGCGTTGATAGTTTTACTTAACGAAAAATCACCATCTTTACTTTGGATACTTCTAAGTAACAAGTTTGTATCTCCTTGTTATTTGTAGGTTTGGTCTCGGGCGCAGGCCGGGGGGCACGCTTTTAAAGAAGAATTGCCTGATTTCTTTATCCAGATAAACCGGGATATCCAGTTCCTCAATCGGTCTGTAAAACTTGCCTTGTTCCGCATTTGTAAAATCATATTCATCTTTCATTTGGAGCACCTCCGATGATATGTCTGTTTTTCCTTTTTTATAGGAGTTACACAGTTGTCAGAAGTTTGGATAGATAATGCTCTGTTCATTGAGCCGTTTCTTTATGTTTTTCTTCAGTCCATCGAGGGTATATTTGAAGTGTACCTTGTTCCTTCCAGAATTTTTCTTCCCAGAAATGAAAGTCACCAAATGCACTATGAGTCATAGGAATGTTTTCCGAGGGCGATAAATAGTCATCGCGATATGGAAAAACCTTAACCCAACTTTGTGAGAATCATTATCGAAACAATCCTAACTACCTGATTATTCGTTGGGCGTAAAAATATTTTTCGTTTATTATCAAGTAATTATATTTTTCAAGGCTTTTGCGGTGCCAAGA
>NZ_JALAAI010000197.1:0-4274 GCF_052785085.1 Candidatus Electrothrix sp. | reverse complement strand
CGGGATTCGGACAAAAAGTACCAACCTTTGTAAGTTCAGCCATCATTCCCTCCTTTCAGTAGTAACTATCTCATATACTGAAATATAAGCATCCAAAAGGTAAATGGCAACACTCAGCAGGGTGACCACCAAAAAGCAGAGGAAAGTGATAATCATAGCAAGAGATTCAACAAGAAATACAATATACAGCATGGCCTGAGAAAGGGCATAATTGCTTTTTATTGGAACATTTTAAACCAAAGCATTCCAGCAAGCTCATGAAAGAACCAATGATTATGTTCAATACATTCGGCTCTTGGTATCCATTTGCCAATTCCTTTTTGAAACGGACCTGGAATAAGAAATTGTGTGGGTGCAGCTATAACGGAAAATCCTTCGTTCTCAAAAGAACGTTTTGATCGGGGCATATGCCACGCGTGGGTCACAAGAGCGATACGATTGATACCATCTTTTGAGAGGATTTCATGAGCATATTTGGCGTTATCAAAAGTATGAAGGCTCCGACCGTCTTTATAACGAACAGGTACATTGCATTCATGTTCAAGTACCTTGGTCATCCTTTCTGCACCGGTATTGCCGATATTGAGCCTGTCTCCACCAATGACTGCAATGGGAAGGCCAGTCTTTCTGTGGAGGTAGGCAGCGTAACGTAACCGTGAAATCTCGTCCGGCCCCGAAGTTATCTGACCGTATTCTGGCGAGTTGTATGCTTTAAATGCGAGAACAACAATAGCGTCAGCAGTTTTGACCTTCGAAAAAGTAAGCGGACTGTCAGGCTCAAGCCAATGTGCAAGCAATTGATTGGTAAAAGGAATGCTGCTGAAGTAAAGGGTTAGTAGAGCGAGGCTGATCAAGGTCAGCGAAACCTGATGCCAGCGCTGATGGAGCAGTAAACCTGTCAGTAAAAGCAGGATAGATCCTCCCGGCGGGTAGAGCAGAGACTCTATGCAGTAAATGACAAAGAAATTCATGATGTGCGACGAATTGGGAAAAGAGTTTCAACGGATAGCGCAACGAAGTTAAATGTTTACACCAAAACACTTTTATGAACAAGTGAGGAAGCCAAAATCAAAGCAAGAAAAAACCGGGTGATGCGGTGAGCATGTACCCGGTGAATAAACAGGGAGAGGAAGGCGGGGGTTAACATGTTGCCACATTTTGCGGCTTGTTTGCTATAGTCGCGACTATTGGCTGAATATGATTCTCCGGCTTATTAAGTGACAAGTCGTGAGCAGCTTGTAAATTAAGCCAAAATTCAGGTGAAGTTCTGAATGCCTCAGAAAGCAACCAAGCAGTATTTGGAGTTACCCCTCTCTTGCCCCTGATAATTTCGTTAATTCGTTGAACTGGTATGCCAATATGAGTTGCTAAGGCCTTTTGAGATAAACCCGATGGCTCAAGAAACTCTTTAAGTAAAATAACCCCTGGATGGGTTGCTACACGATTTAATGGGATCATTTTTTCCTCCAAAAAACGTTAATGGTAGTCGATAATTTGGACATCATGAGCATTAGAGGCGTACCATCTGAACACAATACGACACTGGTTGTTTATGCGAATACTATGAAAACCAGCAAGATCACCTCTCAATGCCTCCAGCCTATTACCTGGAGGTGATTTCAAATCTTCCAATGACTGAGCAGCGTTTAAAACATCAAGCTTGTAAAGTGCCGATTCTTTTATTTGGTTTGGTAACCGTCTGGCACGGCTACTTGATATGTCATGAAAAAGATCAGATGTTGCACGATTTCCAAATGAAGCTATCATAGTTTTATGTTAATGCATTCACGGATTCCGTGCAACTATGTTTTGCGCATAACGGAAAGATCAGAGGCGGGCTTCAGGGGGTTCGCTGGAACGCCTAGTTTCACTATGTTCTTTTCTTGCCCGATTAGCCGCATTAAGTGCAGCCTGTCTATCATCTGATCTGGCATCCCATCGGTCACAAGACAAAAACCGGGTAATGCGGTGAGCATGTACCCGGTGAAATAGGCAACAGAAAAGGCCACTAGCATTTAAGCTGGTGGCCTTTTTTTGTGCCTTGTCAATGGGCACTAAATTCTTTATCAATCCGTTCAGCCAGAAAAATTTTCAAAAGCGACTGATAAGGAACGTCTCTTTTATTAGCCAACAATTTAAGATCATCCAACATTGAATTAGGCAGGCGGAGCGATATTTTTTTAACAGAAGGTTTCAGGTTTGGCAGAGTGACTCTTTTTGCTGTGCTCCAATCAACGAATTCAGCCGAATCATGCTCTTCCCAAAAAATCCTTTCTTCATCCTCATCCCTGAATTCAGGTATTTTTTTCAGCGGATTCATAAATACTCCTTTCTTTGCGGCTCATGGGAGGGGTTGCAGGTTCGAATCTCAAGATCAAATCATAAGCTCACCGGGCACACACATGATACGTACCCGGCAAAAGAACACAACCTGCTCCATCCAGAGCAGGCTCACTCACCCCCTTCCTCTTTATGCCTTCTCCCCTTCTTCCGCTCACTGAGCCTGACGCAGCCGACCATCTCGTATTCCGAGGAGTCCTGCCCGAACACACTCTTGACCCCGGACCGCGCCCGGACGATATAATCGCTCAACAACTCGGCCTCTTCATTCTTCTCGTTAACCAGGCGGGTTTTATCGGCGTTCAAGGCGTCTATCGCGCTGACCTTTCCCTCCAGCGCGGTAATTCTTTCCTCCAGCCCTGCCACAGTGATGGAATCCGGCATTCCCGGTCCGATTTTTTCCAAAGCCTCTTTGACCTGACCCGCCTCCTTGAGCAGTTTGGGTACACTTCCTGTCAGCATGATGACCTCCTGTTTGAGTTTGCACAGCTCCGATGAGAAAAAACAGCTGCGCATTTAAAAAAAGTACCAGTGCATCCTGAGAATACATCGCTCCTTCTTGAAAATGGAACGCCGCATTCTCAAAACTGAGTCCTCCATTTTCACAATGGACACGTCCCTTTTCAAAATGAAGCGGTGCGAGATGAAAATGCACTGCCCAATTGTAAAGATGGAGAAGCGCAAGATGAGAATGGACAGGCCCTTTTTCAAAATGCAGAGGCGCGAGATGAGAATGGACAACTGCTTTTTGAAAACAGACATCACCTTTTCCAAAGAGCAGCTGATCTGCTCGAAAAAGTATGTCTTCTCAGTATCCTTGCTCTTCCTGTTGCTCAGTATTCTTTTTTGTTACCACAGAATGCCGAACTGCGCAACAGGTTCTATGAGGTTGTTTTTCAAGAGATGAGAAGGTTCACGAGTTTTGCAACAGGCAGCTTAAAGAATCTCCGCTGAAAGCTGCACCGTATCCGTGGAAAGTGCAGCCTTTAACTCCGGCAGGATAATTTTCAAATCCACCTCAGAGCCGCAGGTGGTAACATCAATGACCAGCTTGTTGAATTCCGGCCAGGTATGGAGGGTCAGGCTTGATTGCTGGAGAACATAGACCCCGGTGATGCCGATAGGGGAGTAATAATGCCAATGCACATCCACCACATCCAGGCGGAAATGCTCAACGATGCGTTCCGCCACCTTTTGTAACAACTTCTTATCACCGAGATCCGCGCCCACATTGCGAAACGAGAGCGCGGCATGAAACACGGTGCCATCTTCCATTTGCACGTCTTTTCCCAATTTCATAACCTTACAGCATAAAGAAGATAAGCGCAGCAATACCGATACTCATGGTGCCGCCGATCCAGGCAATATTCATATTGCGGTCACGGCTGATTTCCTCTTCAATATTGGCCCCTGGCATAAAAATAACCAGGATCATCTTTTGCAACACAGCCAGGCCAAGAAAACCCAGCACTGCATAACCGGCAAACCAGGAAAGATTATAGCCCCAGCTGACAAAGTCTCCGGCAGTCGCCTTGAGCACGATAATCCCCAGAGCCACCAAGGTAAAGCCGAGATAAGCACCTGCAGCTACGTTATCCTTTTCAATTTCATCGTGATCATCATAAGGTGTCAACAGGGCATGAAAATGGCTGAACAGGATGAGCAGGCCCATGCCAAGGATGAAAAACACCAGAGCAGAGAGAAAGGAACCAGTCCCTTGAATTGCTCCAGCGATCATCAGGGCAGTGGCAATCATGGCTCCGGCTTCCACCGCACCGGTACCGATATTGCGGTCGGTGATAATTTCGCAATACCGCAAAACTCACACAATCAATATATATATTTACAATAATTTGCTTTTATGGTAAGAAGTACATTTTTAACCAAGCAAAAGGCTTTCCATGAAAACAGCAAAGAAATTGATACCGACATGC
>NZ_JALAAI010000196.1:0-4400 GCF_052785085.1 Candidatus Electrothrix sp. | reverse complement strand
TACTATCCTGGCGGGACAGTAAGAAAAAAAATGAAAATAAAAAAATCTGTGGTGCCAAGAACGAATTGCCAAAACACTTAACATGCTGATTTCAAAAGGATTATTTTCTCGGTATCGCAAAGTTGGGCTAGGGACTGAAGATCATATGCTTCGGTCAGATCATGCTTCAGTACATCAATCAAATCAGTGATGGGCTTCTCACCATTTAAGATAGCCTTATTAAGAGAAGCCTGGATTTGTCTTTCCAACGCAAATCTAGCTACTTCCCCCATAAGTAGTGCTGCTGGACCAAAGGCATTTTTAAACTTAGCGTCTTTTTCTCCATTCAACGCATTGACATTTTCATTGAGTTTATCCAGCGAAGCCTTCAGTTCTTCAGCATTACTCGTAATGCTCTGAGGAGTATCTGAATTTGCAAGCCGCCCCAGCAAAGTTCCATAATTTGCTAATTGCGTAAGAGCAGATAGCCGAGCTGTTATTGCGTCTCTAGAAAACACCTGAAATTCCTCAATCTCGCTTAGTTTTATCTGTTCCCCTTTATTGACTCGTCGATCAATATATGCATCTCTTTGGGTTTTATTTAGTTGAGTGATATAAACCCCGGCACTTTGGGTTACTATTGAAGATGCATTCTGAAAATCACTGATAGGTTTCTTATAGCCCTCAGTTGTAGCACATCCACTCAGCAACAAAGCCGCAAGCGGAATGAATAGTATACTTTTTGTTATATTCATAAGGAGTTCCTTTTTTATTAGGTTATTAAGTGTTAATTAGGAATTATTATCTCTATGGTTGATTAGACCACCACAATGTGGTTAAAGTCAAGTTGATTTTTACGCCCACTGTCACTTTATTACCCAAAAGGATATCTAAAGCTGTATCAAAGCGAATCAGCCATATCCTTCAATGTCCTGCCGGTGCGAAAAACAAAGCTGTTTACGAACAGGGCGCAAATAGTATATGATGCCTTTCCCATGCTTGTATCACCTGAAACATTTCCCAAACATACCAGATGAGCGAACCGGATATCCTGCAAACAATTCTCAAGGACAGCAACTATAACCTGTCCCTGTTCACGGATGATGAACTTGCTGTGCTGCGGAAAAAGATTTTTCTCAAGACTGTCAGGGGGCAGGAAAAGCCCTATGTCAAATGCCTGATCCGGGGCAGGGATATCCTCCTGAAACCGGAAGAGACTGTCCGGCAGTTGTACGCAGCCCGGCTCATTGCTGAATACGGGTATCCGAAAAAGCGGATTGTCTTTGAATACTCGGTCACCTTTGGCAGGGAAAAGAAAAAGGCGGATATTGCCGTGCTGGATAAAGACCGGCCCGACACCCCGTATATTCTGGTAGAGGTGAAAAAGCCCAAGCTCAAGGACGGCAAGCAGCAGCTCCGCTCGTACTGCAACGGCACCGGCTCGCCTGTGGGGGTGTGGACAAACGGGGAACAGATTTCCTATTATCACCGCAAAGACCCGAATTATTTTGAAGATATAACCGATATCCCCAAGGCAACCCAAACCCTTCAGGACATCCTGAACGAGCGGTTCACCCTGAAAGACCTGATTATCAAGGACAAGATTGCCACAGAACGCAAGTCTTTGAAAAATATCATCAAAGAGATGGAAGATGAAGTCCTTGCCAATGCCGGGGTGGATGTGTTTGAAGAGGTGTTCAAGCTGATCTTCACCAAGTTGTATGATGAATATTTGAGCGGGCGGGATAAGGAAGTCCTCAACTACTTGCTTAGGCAGGTCACACAGACCGCTGTGCAGGAGCCGACCCCGGAATACGGAGATGAGCCGTCGTATCTGGGTGGACAGGATTATGAGGCCCTCCGGGATGCAGTGAGCGGTATTGCGGATGATGGTTTCCGGGTCATGGAGTTCAGGAACACAGGCCAGACCGACACCGAGCTGAAAAAGAAGATTCAGGGCCTGTTTGATGCGGCGAAAAAGAAATGGCCGGGCGTGTTCCCCGAAGGGTCGGCCTTTGAACTGTCGGAAAGTCATCTCTCTGTCTGCGTGTCCAGTCTCCAGAATGTGAAGCTGTTCAACTCCAACCTGCTGGTGGTGGATGAAGCCTTTGAATATCTGGTGAATAAATCATCCAAAGGCGAGAAAGGCCAGTATTTCACGCCCCGGCATGTCATTGACATGTGTGTACAGATGCTCAATCCCAAGGCCGGAGAATACATGATTGACACGGCATCCGGCAGTTGCGGTTTTCCGGTGCATACCATCTTTCAGCTGACCGGGCATCTGTTTACCAATGAGGAAATTTCAGAGGAAGACAAGGAGCATGTGCTGAAAATCTTTGGTATAGACTTTGATGAAAAGACCGTCCGGGTGGCCCGCACCCTGAATCTGATTGCCGGGGACGGGGAAACCAATGTCCTGCACCTGAACACCCTGGATTTTAACCGCTGGAGCGACAAGACCGACAAGGACAGGAAGTGGATAACCACCTACGGCACCGGCTTTGGACGGCTGGAAGAACTGCGGGCGGATAAAAAGGAGAACAAGCAGTTTCTCTTTGATCTGCTCATGGCGAATCCGCCTTTTGCCGGGGACATCAAGGAAAGCCGGATTCTCCATCAATATGAACTGGGCTTCAAATCCAACGGCAAAGCCCAGAACAAAGTCGGGCGGGACATCCTCTTTATTGAACGGAACCTGGACTTTCTCAAACCGGGCGGACGCATGGCTATTGTCCTGCCCCAAGGGCGGTTTAATAATACCAGTGACAAGCATATCCGGGAGTTCATCGCCGAACAGGCCCGCATTCTGGCCGTGGTCGGGCTGCACGGCAATACCTTCAAACCCCATACCGGCACCAAAACCAGCGTGCTCTTTGTCCAGAAATGGAACAATGACCCGGATGCCGGGCCGCTCTGTCCCAAGGTGGACGATTACCCTATCTTTTTTGCGGTGTCTGAAAAAGGCGGCAAGGATAATTCCGGGGATTATGTGTATCTCAAGAATGGGGACGGCAAGGAGAAGCTGGACAGACAGGGACATCTGGTTGTTGACCATGATCTGCACAGCCACGACGGGGAACTGCCGGACGGCATTGCAGAGGCGTTTATTGCATGGGCAAAAGAAGAAGGCTTGAGCTTTTGGAGCTAGAGTATGAAAACCTCAGATATTATCATTTATAAGACCACGGACGGGCAAACATCAGTAGCACTTTATGCCCGTGACGGCAATGTATGGCTCAATCAAAAACAGCTTGCGGAACTTTTTGCCACCTCTAAGGCAAATATCAGTATACACATAGCTAACATACTGGAAGAAGGGGAGTTGGTTGAAAATTCAGTTGTTAAGGATTATTTAACAACTGCCGCAGACGGCAAACAGTACAACGTCCGGTACTATGCTCTTCCTATGATACTTGCAGTCGGTTTTCGTGTACGCGGAATTCGCGGAACACAATTTCGCCAGTGGGCAAACCGTCATCTGCATGAATATATGATCAAGGGCTTTTTGATAGACGATGAGCGGCTGAAAAACCCGGATGGTCGCCCGGATTATTTTGATGAAATGCTGGAGCGCATTCGGGATATCCGCGCTTCAGAAAAACGTTTTTATCAGAAAGTCCGTGACCTCTTCGCACTCAGCAGCGATTACGACAGCAGCGACAAAACCACACAGATGTTTTTTGCTGAAGTACAGAACAAGCTCCTGTTTGCCGTGACTGAGCAGACAGCGGCGGAAATTATCGTTAGTCGGGCCAGTGCTGAAAAAAACAACATGGGCCTGACCAGCTGGAAAGGATCGGTTGTCCGCAAGCAGGATATCTACATTGCAAAGAATTATCTCACTGCCGATGAAATCGACACCTTGAACCGTCTGGTTGTCATCTTCCTGGAAACAGCGGAGTTGCGGGCAAAGAGACGCATTGATACAACGATGGATTTCTGGCGGCAAAACGTTGACCAGATTATTCAGTCCAATGATTTTGCCTTACTGGACAATAAAGGTAGCATCAGCAAGAAGCGGATGGAGCAGATTGCCTTGGCTGAATACGGTCAATTCGACGAACGGCGGAAAGCTTATGAGGCGGAACTTGCCGACCGGCAGGATGAAGAGGAGTTGCGGGTGTTGGAAAGTAGGGTTAAGGGTCGGAAGAGGGAGGGGTAAGTGTGCAAGTTTTTATTGTTGATTATTCTCAGATAGATAAAAAAGTATTTAGACTTGAAGCTGAATTTCATGTTTCAAATTCTTTACTGGATATTGAGTGTTTTACTGGTGATGAAATCATCGAATTAGCCCAAGTTCGTAGGATTTGTGCTCAAAACACGAAAAAAAGTCCTTTTTGGGGCCTTGCTCCTCTTTCAAATATCTGTAATTACTCATCACAGATTTTCGGATTCTTAATGTAGTGCCAGAGAGTGCG
>NZ_JALAAI010000195.1:0-4441 GCF_052785085.1 Candidatus Electrothrix sp. | reverse complement strand
TGTAGGAAGCGCAACGCCTGTCCGTGGAAATATCTCGCTGAGGTTATCACGGCTCGGCGCCAGGGGCTGGATGTGCCTCCTCTGCCTCTTGCTGCGTAAAAAAAATGAGAGGGGTCTGAACGGTTACTTCTACGACGCTTCAGTCCTGATGTCAGTTGCTGTGCAAGGGCTTCATTACTGAGGGGGAAGCGCGGGAGGCGGCATTATATGCCGATTGATTCATGGGAAGAATATTTCGCGTTGTCCTTGTCGGCTTGTTTTTTTGGGGAAATTGCGGCCTGCTCCATGCAGCTGATGATGAGGTAGATTTTCTTGATGATGCATTTTATGACGAACCTACTCAAGAAAATGCTGTCAATGATCCCTTTGAGCAGGTTAATCGGGTTGTTTTCACCTTTAACGATTATGCGTTCACATGGATTTTGAATCCTATTGCCACAAGGTACAGCGAACTTCTGCCTGCCGATATTCGGGGTGCTGTGGCAAATGTTTTTTACAATATGCTGGAACCAATACGCGCTGCCAACAGTTTGTTACAGGCAAGGTTTGCTGATACCGGCAATCTGCTGGCCCGCTTCGCTATTAATACCCTTGGTGGTGTTGGTGGCCTTGGAGATCCAGCAGCTGAATTAGGATTTGAAAAAACAAATGCGACTTTTTGCCAGACTCTGGATAATTGGGGTGTTCCAGACGGTATTTTTTTAATGGTTCCTGTTATGGGGCCGACAACCTTACGCGATGTTTCCGGCAAGCTTGTGGATAGTTTTTCAGTGACTCCGTTGTACTATACCTGGGCCGCAGGTTGGGAAGAGTCTGTAACTATTTATCTGGGCAAAGAAGTGAATAATCTTTCTTTGCACCTTGGCGAGTATGAAGCAATGAAAGAGATGAGTTTCGATCCGTATATAGCGGTTCGAGATGGTTTTTATCAATATCGTCGGCAGCGCTGGGCTACCTCTGTTTCCGAAGTTGATGAATAATGTGAATAATATATTTTCCTAAGGTGAAACTATGCAGACTTTTCAACGTATTTTTGCAGTGCTGTTGTGTTTGTTTATCCTCCCTGTTGTTACTCAGGTATCTGCAGCCACTCCTGACCCAACAGAGCAGCTCAGGCCTGTTGTGGAGAAGGTTGTCAGCTTATTAAAGGATACTGAGTTTACGAAACGACCAATAGTTGAGCAGTCTGATGTGATTGTAAAGATTGTCTCGGAACGCTTTGATTTTCAAGAAATGTCTAAAAGAGTGATGGGCAAGGAATGGCGTAGTCTAAATGCGAAACAAAAGGAGCAGTTTGTCGGGTTGTTTACCAATCTGTTGCAATATGTCTATATTAATAAGGTTGGAGAATATTTAGATAAAAAAGTTGAATTTACAGACCAGCGTATCAGGCGTGATCGGGCTGAGGTCAAGACGCTGCTTGTCGGTGAAAATAATACTATTCCTGTATCGTATATCATGCTTCTGGAAGAAGATACATGGATGGCGTATGATATAATAATAGAGGGTGTCAGTTTGATCCGAAATTATATGGAGCAGATCCGCAGTGTGCTGAGGGATAAGCAATTCTCCGGTTTGATCGCTATGCTGAAGGAAAAGATTACAAAGCTTGAGGCTGGAGAAAAGGACGACGTCTGATATGGAGCAGAAACAAGCAAAAGAGGAGGCAATATGGGTGATTTGATCTGGCTGATTTTTATTTCCTTAACAGTAGTGCTTGTTGTTGCTGTGCTTTGGTTTATCTGGCGATTACGTCATTTCTCGCAATCGCATAATCAAACCATTGTTGATGATAAACTCATGCAGAGCATGCTTGGTGATGAGGCTTTGTCGCAAGATCTGAAAAATGCCCTTGTTGGTAAAACAAGTCAGCAGCAGTCTCGGAATTATCAGGAACCTCCAGAAGAAAGTAAGGAAGGAGAGAAAGCGGGAGGAGGTAACAGGTAGTTTCCAAAGGTGTAGGGGTGTAGGGGCAGGTACTGTGCCTGCCCGGTATGTAAAGGGCGAACACAGGGGTTCGCCCCTACGATACTACGGTACCGGCAAATTTCTTAGAGGATATATCTGCTCAGATCTTCATTGTCAGAAATATCAAGCAGCTGTTTCTGGACATATTCCGATGTCACCACAAAGGTTCGATCCTCACGCTCTGTGGCATCAAAGGACAGTTCATCCAAAACGCATTCCATAACCGTGTGCAGACGACGCGCACCGATATTTTCGGTTTTCATGTTGACCTCCACAGCGATTCTCGCCATTTCCTGAATAGCCTCTTCTTCAAACTTCAGCTCTATTCCTTCGGTCGCCATCAAGGCCGTGTATTGCTTGATCAAGGCATTTTCCGGTTCTGTGAGAATGCGAAAAAATTCTTCTTTTCCCAAAGGATTCAGATTAACACGGATAGGAAAGCGTCCCTGTAATTCCGGGGCAAGATCTGAGGGCTTATTAGTATAAAAGGCACCAGAGGCAATAAAGAGGATGTGGTCTGTGCGTACAGGGCCATACTTGGTCGTTACGGTGGATCCCTCAACAATGGGCAGCAGATCACGTTGCACCCCTTCTCGTGATACATCAGGGGACCCGGAACCAGAACCGCTTCTTGAGGCGATTTTATCTATTTCATCCAGAAAAATAATGCCAGCCTGCTCGGTTTTCCGAATGGCTTTTTCAGTAACACTTTCTGGGTCAACCAGACGCTGTGCTTCTTCTTTTTTCAGGTATTCCAGTGCATCAGGAACTTTTAGTTTTCGCTCATGCTTTTGCCCTGGAAAAATTTTGGAAAAAGCATCCTGAAGAGAGGACTGCATGTCTTCCATTCCAGAGGAGGAAAACACTTCCACAACTGGTCCCTGGGGTTTTTGAGTTGTTACACTGAGTTCAACAGTGCGATCATCCAACTCACCACTGTGGAGCATTCTCCGCAGTTTTTCCCGGGTTTTCTCTGCTGAGTCAGTTTGTTTTTTGCTTCCTTGCTCCTCGTTTGCCAGCGAGGCTGTTTCACCGCCAAAGGCATCGTTATAGGAGAGGGGAATAACATCAGCATGTTCGTTCTTCCTGCTTGTCTCATCTGCCCCGGATGGAGTTGTTTCCTGCTTTGGGACAGGAGGGAGTAAGAGATCAAGGAGTCGCTCTTCTGCTGCCACTGCTGCCTTGGCAGTCACGCCTTCTTCCTCATCCTTAGTCACCATATTAATGGCAAGTTGAAGGAGATCACGTACCATTGATTCAACATCACGGCCCACATAGCCGACCTCGGTAAATTTAGAGGCCTCGACTTTAATAAAGGGTGATTGGGCCAGATTGGCCAGTCTTCGGGCTATCTCTGTTTTTCCCACACCTGTGGGACCAATCATGATGATATTTTTTGGGGCAATCTCTTCACGCAGAGGAGGCTGCACCTGCTGTCGGCGCCAGCGGTTACGCAGAGCAATGGCAACGGAGCGTTTTGCGTCATCCTGACCAATAATATACTGGTCAAGCCTATGGACAGTCTGCTTTGGGGTTAACGAATTCAACTCACTCATTACTTTTCAAAAAGGTTGGAGGATTTGTTAAGATGTTTTGTTTCCCCTGCTCAGAGAGAAGAGGAACGTGATCTGGTTTTTGATGCGCTGTTTCAGACCTTTTCCACGATAAGACTGTGGTTCGTATACACACAAATGGACCCAGCAATAGTCATTGCTTCTCGGGCAATGGATTCAGCATCAAGGTCAGAATGGGCAATCAGGGCGGTTGCAGCTGCCTGGGCAAAAGAACCGCCTGAACCAATGGCCAGAATGCCGTTATCTGATTCTATCACATCGCCGCTTCCAGAGAGTAGTAGGGACGATTTTTTATCAACAGCAATCATCATGGCCTCAAGACGACGTAACATTTTATCGGTACGCCAGTCCTTGGCCAGCTCCACCGAGGAACGCATTAAATTGCCATTAAACTGCTCCAGTTTTTCTTCCAGCCGATCATACAGGGTAAAGGCGTCTGCTGTTGAACCGGCAAAGCCTGTAATCACTTTATCATGATACAGTCTGCGGACCTTGCGGGCATTATGCTTGATCACGGTCTGTCCCAGTGAGACCTGACCATCGCCTGCAATGACCACTTCGCCCTTATGACGTATAGCCAGGATTGTTGTTGAGCGTATTAATTTCATTGTTATACATTGTTGTCCCGTTCCAGAAGGAAGGGGAAGTATTCGTTTTTTCCTGTCTCTACAACCAAGCTGTCCTGTCTGTAGAGGGAAGTTTCTACTCGTACCTGATGACCTGTTCAACACTAAGCATCAATGGACGTTATGCCATATAAAAAAAGGGTTAACCCAACTTTGCGATACCGAGAAAATAATCCTTTTGAAATCAGCATGTTAAGTGTTTTGGCAATTCGTTCTTGGCACCACAGATTTTTTTATTTTCATTTTTTTTCTTACTGTCCCGCCAGGATAGTA
>NZ_JALAAI010000194.1:0-4446 GCF_052785085.1 Candidatus Electrothrix sp. | reverse complement strand
ATACCAACCATTTCTGTGCTGCCGATAAATCCGAGGACAATCATGACGAAAACAAGCCAGGTTTTTTCACGGGAAAATACGTTACGAAAGCCTGTTAATGAATCATACAAGTAGTTGAGCATACAATTACCTCCTCTGATTTTTTGAAGAAGTTATCTTGTAGCTTATACTGTATGCTTTTTTACAAATTTGTCAAGTTGTCAGAGAACTTACGACTGTAGAGATCAGCATGGGATATTTATGATCCGGTTGCAGTTCCGGCCAGTCCGCATAAGGGGAAATATAATCCGGCAAGGCATTGATTCCCAGCTCTTTCGCGACCGGATTGATGAAGTTATATTTACCCGTCACTGTGTTTCCTGAAGAACCATAACCTGCCGGAGGGTTGAACGATTTCCATTCACGGTACTTATAGAATTGCTGCTCATCCGTGACAAAATACCCCTTCTCATACAATTCATTCAGACTGATATCCTGTCCTCGGAGCTGATTGCGCATGTATTCTTCTTCGGATTGCCAGGAAAAATATTCGCCAAACCCGAGGCGTTCTGCCAAGCCGGTAAAAATAGCCACCACAGACCGGGAATCATACAGCGGCACAACGGTCTTTTGCCCCAGGGAAATGAAGGATTCATACATCCAGTCAGAGATCACCCGGCTTTGCTCAAGATACGTACAGTCTGGCAGGATCACATCGCAGAGTTCTGTGGTATTGCTCATAAAGCAATCAATGGCGCAGGAGAACTCCAACTGACTGACAGCGTGATGGGTTGAGGATTCGGAGCCATCGGACATAACCGGATTACCAAAATAACAGAGCATGGCCTTGAGCCGTCCGGCTTGGACATCCTCTGCAAAATAGGCAGGAATCCATCCCTGCCAGAGTTTGCTGCTGTTCAGCTTGAATTTTTCCGCATTATTGGGTGGCTTGGTTTGATCGTCTCCCCAGGGAGATGAGAGCTTGCGCTTGCCGATCAGGCTTGGGCCGCCGGGCGCGTCAAAACTCCCTACAAGGGCGTTCAATGTCTGAATGGCCTGAGTGGCGTGAACCGCATTGGGCACCTGAGCCACACCGGTCCAGGACAGCGCGGCAGCCGCCGGAGCAGCAGCGGCAAATTCCCGGGCCAGCCGCTCAATAGTTGCAGCCGGTACCCCGCAGATGGCCTCAGCCCAAAAGGGAGTGCGGAGAATGCCGTCTTCCTCACCCATCAGCCGTCGTTGAAAGGCTGCAAAACCGTAACACCACTCCTTAACAAATCCCTTATCGTATAAATTCTCGGTCACCAAAACATAGGCCATTGCCAGGGCCATTGCCCCGTCGGTTCCGGGAATAATAGAAATCCACTCGGTTGATGCCTCAGCAGTCTCGCTTTGCCGGGGATCAACCGTGACCAGTTTGGCACCTTGCTTTCTAGCTTGCTTGAACAGATTGAGTTTACGCTGTCCAACCGAGGTTACCAGCTCATTAATACCGAAGAGCAGAATGAATTCGGAATGGGCATAGTCGATCCATGGGCGTTTATCATTGGAACAATGCTCATTGGCCATTCGGTTGGGATTATCGCACATCTGGCGATGGGTGGTCTTGTTCGGGGTTCCATAAGCCGCCATCACCGCATCATGGCACCAGCTATTAAAATCATTGCCCTGATGAAAGCCCACGGTCTTGGGATCAAAGCTCTTCAGGCGAGCGGCAGTGAGATCCAGAGCCTCGTCCCAGGATGCCTTTCTGAAACGACCGTTTTCCCGGATCAGCGGCGTTTTGAGACGATAGGCTGAATAGGTGTTTTTATGGGCATTGGCCCCTTTGATGCAGAGCCGTCCGCCTCCTTTGGGGTCGCCTTGCAGTCCGCCGAGACCGGTGATCACCTGATCCTTGAGCTTGACCTCCTGGCCGCAGAGTCCGGCACAGATATAGCAATGGGTTTTGATATTTTTGTTTGCTTGCGGGGAAACCGCCCCTTGGCACAGCGTCTTTGTTTGAGCATCAAGGTCAAGCAGGACAAGGGGGTGCGCAAATTTATCCAGATCATTCGCCGGATTAACTCTATCCGTCTCTGTTCGTGCCGCTTTCAACACCGCCCGAGTCAGATCAGCTAATCCCTGGTAAAATTGAGTCTGTGCGGCAGAATTCAGCATGTCGCAGAAGGCATCTACCCAACCCAGATGCTGGAGCAGAAAAGTATGTTGCTCCTCTTCTCTTCCCTGTTGCTCCGTCAGATAGGCCATGAACTCCAGCTCAACGGCAATATGATCATCCAGATCCGGGTAGGCGGGATTTTTATGTACTCCGTTATCGCGATAGACCTGACGTACCTGGAAAACCGGCTTCTGCATAACCAGGGGTTCTCCAGTGATATGGCAGGAGGCATACGGGTAAACAGGATTTTTTCCAGCGTTGAGAAAGAGTTCTGCATATTCATAACGAAGCTGATCATAAAGCTCCTGGGGAGAGGTTTCTTGTACGACTGTTATCAGCCGGAAGAGGGCGGAGCAAAGGGAGGAGGGGGAAGTACATGCTGGTTTGTTGAGGTTATCAAGAAAAGATGTTCCTCGCATTTTCTCAATAAAGGCCAGGGGGATTTCGTCCTGATAGAGGAAGGAGAGAAAACGATATACTTTTGCTGTTGCGTTGCGCATGCTCCTGTCCTTATTTGTTGCTGATTGTTCTGTCCGACTCTGTTCAGTGCATTTTGCATGATAAAACTCCGAAGTATATGTGTCAACAGCGACGGAGAAGTAAGCGAGATAAGGAAATCGACAGGGCAAAAAGAAAAGCCCTGAATCCGGCCAGACTCAGGGCTGATGTATCTCTCAGAGGTTAATCGGGTCTGACTCGCCTTATGATTGTTGGGGTTCGTTTCTCTCACCCCAACCTACGGGACTGACATAGTATCCAACCGGCATGGGGAACCTCCTGATAAGAAATGGTTATTCTTTATGAAAAAAGATGAATACATACATTGATATATGCAAATTTTTTGCGAATCAAAAACCTGCCCTTCTATATACTAAAAAGTCTCCCTTTTGATATATATATCCTTCCTTTCTGATATATAGAAGGGAGGTTTCTTGATATGTAGAAGCCAGGGTTTTTGACAGGCAAACCCTACGCCTTTTGAACGACAAACCCTATGCCTTTTGGAAGGCAAAACCTACGCCTTTTGAAAGCTCGTAGGTTGCGGGTGAACGGAACGAACCCCGACATGTCCACTGAAGCTGAAAACCTACGATCCCTGTTTAATCATCTTCATATAGTCATCATGGCTTCCGATCCATACCCAGATAAAATCCTCACCGTCTTCATATGCCAACGCACGATACGCCATGCCGATTCTTGCCGACCAGAATTTACCGACCTTCTTGAAGTGCAGCGACGGCTGCTTCGGATTATTCCGCAGCAGCCCGAAATTGCTTTCAGCCAAACTCTGCACAGGCAGCGGAAGTCTTTCAAAGCACTTCCTGAAACGTGATGTCGTCCTGTGCATCAAAGTTCACCCAGCATCCCCTTTTTCTTCTCAAGCATTGCTTCTTCAGCAAGAAAATCCAGGCTGCCATTCTCTGAATCCCGCATAATTTTTCTATCCCATTCACTCCAGTCTCTCTCTGAAAACCATTTCCTCAGCTTTTTGTATTCTTTTTCCGGGAGCAGAACTATACTCTTCTTTATTTCTTCCGCTGTCAGCATAATTGTCATCCTTCGTCAGTAGTAAACATGGACAGTACAACAAGTGAGGGTTCCGCTTGGGAGCCTGCTCTGTCTATCGACAATCTCACATATGACACTGCATCGCAACCTGATGATTAGCCCGCAGGTTGCGGGCGAACGGAGTGAATCCCGACATGTCCGACTCGCTTCATGATTGTCGGGGGTTGTGCCAATCTCCAGGACTCTCTCTGTCAACATCAGTCTTCCTGCGCCTCTTCCGGGGTGATCGTCACAAGGGACACAATGCCGAGAGCCTGCTCCCGGGTAAGGGCCTGATCAAGGTAATCCCAGAGTATATTCTGGCGTTCAATCTGAGATTTTCCTGCAAAGCTGGAAGAGATGATAAATCCGCCGACTTTTCCGTCAGCCGCCTCTTCCAATTCAAATTCCGGGGCCGCAATCCCGCTTGCCGGATTGCTGATTGTTTTTGTCAGATGTTCTTTAAGCGGCATCGTCGTTCTCCTAATGTTCTGAGCTGATACGCTGATTCCACAACAATACGGGAATTCTCTTTCAGGAAATCGCCCTTGATTCCGCGATTATGCCCGAGCCTGCGAAATTCGGTGCGAATGCGATCATCAGCGGCAAATCGGTAGTTGTTCTTCCATCGGGGTGCGATTAAAAGTGCGGTTTTCACCTTTCCGCAGTTGTTTATGCAGCCTTGCAGATACTGTCCCAATACCTGTCCCAGTATCCGTCTGCACGATCAACTCTCAGGGAAAGCATGATCCGGGCAT
>NZ_JALAAI010000193.1:0-4555 GCF_052785085.1 Candidatus Electrothrix sp. | reverse complement strand
TGCGCTTGGTGGTTTGTTCGCGGTCTTTATAGTCGATGGTGGCAAGATCAATATTCTCCGAAATGGCAGTGGGCAGAAAGCCGCGAATAAAGTCACGAACGTTCTGCGGGTCGCTCATGAGCTGCTTAAAAAAGGTATCGTGGGAGTTGGTGGTTTTAGGGCTCATGGGGCTGGAATAACGTCCTCTCTTTTACTTGGTATAATTACATGAGATGTCTACCAAAAAAAGATACTGCCTTCAATACTAAAGTTATAATAGTGCGCGTGCCCTCTTGTTGGCACTTTAACTATGCCGCATAAGACCGATTTTGGAAATTGCTTTGTAGATATGCATGAGCGCAATAAACAGTATCCCAGAATATTTATACGACCGCGCAAAGAGCTTGAAAACGTTGCCTGGAAAATAAACTTAACATCTTCGAAGCCTGACCCCGAGGTGTGTGTAACATCTTCGAAGCCTGACCCCGAGGTGTGCCTGACCCCGAGGTGTGCCTTCTTTTTGTCGCAGACCCCGACCACCCACTCATTGGCACAGGCGGGCTGGTAACCGGACCGACCGGTCTTTTTACTGGTGAACCTGCGCGGACAGACATCCTCGCGGCCACGAAAGAGGCTGCGAAACAATTGAATCTTCGCTTCCGGTGGGGAGTGGCTATGAACAGGGGATGGTGCATCCATGATATTTTATTGCACATCGAAAAAGTTTAAGAAACCGATTTTCCCCATCTTCTTTTTTTGTTTTCTCAAGTCGCGACAAAATTTCTCATATGGTCCAACAGCTTCAAGATAAAACAGTTGAATCATGTCACTGCGGATGTTGTCTAAAACCTCAACTGCAATATCATCGTAACTTTTTCCAGCACACCATCATTTTGTAAGAAAAATGTAGGAAGCCATTTGTAAGATGACAATCAAACAACACTTGGAAAGTGCAGTAGGCGCTTTCCGCAATCAATGAACATCAACACAAGGAGAACACAATGAAAAAATCAAACGTCATCGCCCTGATCCTGCTCGCCATCTCCATCGCACTGCCCACCACTTTTTCCATGGCCGCCGCCGAGCAAGACACCAGCAGCAGCCAGGCCATAGATGCAAAGATCAATATTAACGGTTCATCACTTAAATGAGTACCCAATACATAAAAGTTGAAAAGAGACATGACATGCGACAATTTGTTTGGTTCCGAATCAAGCAAATTTGGAGGTCGCAGCCATGTCTCAATCACTACTTTACCAAGTTTTTGGCATTAAAGGTGTAACTTATCGCGCAACCCGTTATTTAGGTAACGCAGTAATTTTCAAGGTAGAAGCAAAAAGTCGCCATGTTCAGTGCAGCTCATGCGGCCATAAAGCCTCTACTTTCAAAGGGCAAAAAGAGAGATTCTTTAGGATGCCCCCAATTGGCAGAAAACAAGCTCTGCTCAGTGTGACAATGCATCGCTTAAAATGTAAATCTTGCGGCGGCATCTGGTGGCCTTCACTCCCCTTCGTGAAAGGAAAACAGAGGTACACCCGATCTTTTGCACTGACGGTTCTCGATATGCTCCGCTTTGCTACAATAAAGGCTGTCTCGGATTTCCTCCACGTTTCCTGGAATGTAGTCAAAGAAATTCACAAGGACAAACTGAGTAAAACCTATCGCAATATCAGTTTAACCGATGTGAAGTACCTTGGCGTAGACGAATTCAGCATTCGGAAAAACCATAGTTACATGACAGTATTCGTCAATTTGCAGACAGGCCGTATTCTTCATGCTGTAGAGGGTAGAAGCAAGGAGGCCATTTCTCATTTTCTGAAACGTGTTAAAAGATCGGCCAAAAAGCTCCAAGCTATAGCAATGGATATGAGTGTCAGTTACTCCAATGCCGTGAAAGATATACTTCCAGATATCCCTATAGTTTTCGACAGATATCACATTATGGCTATCATGAATAGGCAAATCGACAACCTTCGCCGGGAGCAGCAGCGCTCACTAGATGATCAAGGTAAAAAGTGGTTCATCACTTAAATGAGTACCTGTCGGCATGAAGATCATAGAGACGTAATGTGAAATACTCCATGTCTCTAAAACCATAAGCCTGGCGCTTCATCGTTTTGATCTTATTATTCAACCCCTCCAGAAGGCCATTTGAAATCTTGTGAGGATAGTAGTGTATAATTCCTAGAAAGTGATCGATTAAGGTTGAAGCCATTTCTCTCAACTGCTTCACATCCGATGTCATTGCATCAAGAATCCAATTGACTAAATGAGCTACCCCTTTTTTCAGAGTTTTCTGCTCCCAAAATAATCGTAGTTGCTCTTTCATGGTGTGAATCTCGTAGAGAGGCCCATTTGCCTCTAACAGAGTATCTAACCTTGAACGATCCTTTTCTTTGACACTGTCGTAGTTTCGCAACAGCAGGTAGCGGCTGCCTTTGATAAACTTTTTAGGTTCATCACGGAAACGCGTACCCGGCATGACAGTTTGCTGCTGTTGCCGTGCAATTATCAACGATCCCGATCCTCCCTGATTAAGTTTACAGGATCAAACTGCCTTAAGGTTTCAGGCAGAGATTTTTCCTCGATTTCCTGCAGCAAATCGGCACGGCGTGATTTGTTGGATATGGAGGTATTCAGACCTTTTGCCAGTATGTAAACCGCTTCTTGTGCCAGGCTGCGATTTTCTACCTGTGCTCTCTTTTGCAACAGGTGATAAATATTTTCGGGTAACTCCCGGACTTGTAATGATGGCATGATATCCTCTTTTTCTAGGCATGACTGACTGCATAATTAATCATCATGCAGTTTTCATCATAATGCAAAAGAGTATTGCCACTGCCAAATACCCAAACGATCAACCCCTTTTTTTCAAGCCGCCCACTTCCTTTGCAATTAACCAAAAAGACTATTCAGCCCAGTCCTCAACATTCAATTGATCAACCCGGCAGTATTCTTGTACGTTATGCGTAACAACAGTAAGCTTGTTTGCCATGGCAATGGATGCAATCTGTGTATCCCGTTCGCTAATCACCCTGCCTTCTCTTTCAAGTTGAGCCCGTATAACAGCGTATTCCCCAGCAGCTGCTTCATCAAAAGAGTACATACCCAGTACAGATATTATCTGGCGAATCTTCTCTCTTCTTTCTTCTTTTTTTACCGGAGATTTTTCTATTCCATACAATATTTCAGCCAGGGTAACGGTAGATAAAAACAGATCAGAAGGCGTATATGTCTTAATTCGCTTAATCAAGCTACAGTCACCGCGCATCCAGTAACTGACAATATTCGTATCAAGCAAATACATATAATCCTTTATTGATCCAGACTGAATTTTTTTGACGGCAGTGCTTCAGGAATTTTAAATTCCGGATCCACAGGAAAAGCATCCCAGAACCCCTCGGGCCAGCTACTATTCTCAAGCGGTTCGAGAATCACCTTGTTCCCCTTTTTAGATATTTTGACTTCATTTCCCTTGAATCGGAACGCTTTTGGTATCCGCACTGCTTGGGACCGTCCATTTTTAAATATCTTTGCAGTTAGTTCCATAACACAGCTCCATTTTTACATCATTGATACATATCAATATATACCTCTTGTCAAAAAATTCAACAAGGGGTTCAAAACCATCTTCTTTCATTTTGAGCAAAGCAGTGGTGGCTGCGACTTTTCTTTTTTCAAAGACGCCTACCAGATCGGCAAGGCAAAGGCGCTGTTTGGAAAAAACATCATTGTTACCGTCAATACTGACTGGTCAACAGAGGATATCGTCCAGGCATCATTGGATCGCTGGCGAGTTGAAAAAGCCTTCCGGAGTATATGGGGTCGTATATGGGTCGTATATGGGGTCGGGCTTAGAAGTTGACAAGTTGGCCAATTCGACTACATTGTCGACATGGTACGCAAACCTCGCATTCATCTCACCGGTGGACTCTACCACGTTATTCTCCGCGGTAACGGAGGCCAGCCGGTCTTTCTTACCGACGAGGATCGCTGCCGCTTCTACCTCCTGATACAGGAAGGGACTTGCCGTTTCGACTATTACGGTGGGGAAGAAGATCTTCGAGTTCTTGGCGACGATACCTTTATGGAAAAATGTCTGGCCGGGTCTAGTGGCAGACCTCTCAGGCTAACAATAAAAGATATCGTCTCGGCTGTGTGCCTGTCGTATAATCTTGACGAGAGCATGTTGAAAACCAGGACACAACAAAGGACTCTTTCCTAGGCCCGGGCCATGATTGGCTGGCTAGCCTATGAATCGGGTTGCGTCAACCTCTCCGAGGTCGGCCGGTATGTCAATCGCGATGTAGGGAGTATCAGTTCAGCCCTCCGTCGTATGTCGGAACGCTTGCAAGATCGGCCCGAACTAGCCGACCGCGCTAAGAGCCTGAAAACGTTGCTTGAAAAACAAACTTGATATCTTCGAAGCCTGACCCCGAGGTCGACAAAGTGTGACCCCGTCTCAAGACGCGGTGATCCCGACGGTTTCTTCAGGGCTGGTAGCCTCGAGGATATTTTCCAGATAGCGTTGCAGCTCGGGGTAGCTGGCGCGGTCAATCCGTTTGTCGACCAGTTC
>NZ_JALAAI010000192.1:0-4648 GCF_052785085.1 Candidatus Electrothrix sp. | reverse complement strand
TCCGTGAAACATTAAAATTGCTTCCGCAAATTCCAGAAGGTATTTCTATTCAATCCATCGCTAATCAAGTAGCCGTTCTTGGGCGAGTTAATACGCCAGAAGAGGTGCTTTAATGGCGATGGTATTGTGAATACAATGCTGGATATTGAAACCCCTGAGCAGGGCCAGTTACGGCAGACAATGGATCATACCTTGCCTCAATATCCTTACCATTCCATCGGGGAGATGTACGATGCGCTCATCTTTGGGATCAATCAGGTTGGAACCCACCAGTTCAGCTGGAACACCGAGTATCAACAACGCCATTGGGAAAAACAAAATTTCCACCAAATTATAGGTAGCTATCCTGCTGCCCAGGATGCTGTACAGGCGATTATTAACCAGGGTGAAGGACATATTTTTAACAGCAATCTGGGTTCTCCCCCCTGGACAGAACACGATTTCCCTGTTCCACCCTACTATCGCTTTACTCCTACACCTGGAACAGAGGATATCCATAACGGATATTCTCATTTTGGGCGATTTATCAAAATAAAAAACAGCAGACTCCCAGAAAATTACACAGGAAAGGATCAGCCAGATCATCCTGAAAATAAACTATTACAACAAAACTTTTTCCAGCTGATTCTCATGCTTGAGACCCTGTGGAGGAACGGAGGGGCCAATATGGGTGGAAGCGATGTGTTACAAACCGTTATTTCAGGAATTATGCAGGAAATTATCAACAACACCCGGAATTGCTGGCAGGCTGGAATCATTCCCCACTGGCTCGGCCTTCCTTTTGTTAATCTGCAACCAAAAACGTAAATACAGCTCGACGCAATCAAATAGAGCGCGGAGAGCTACAAACAATATCACCTTGTCCAAGGAGAATAAATCATGATGAAGAGTTATATTCCGGCAGCCTTAGCATTGACCTTGCTGCTGACCAGTCCCGCATTAGCGGAAGAAACAACGTCAACCCCAATAACAGCAGAAGCAGCAAAAGCCATTGCTGCCAATCCCATCAAAGGCAAGGTACTGGAGGTGCAATCTGCTGGCGGCTACACCTACGTACTTCTCAATAATGAGCAGGGTGAAATCTGGGTTGCCTTACCTGAAAATAAAATAGAAGCAGGCCAGGAAGTCGTTCTCAGCCCTGGTATGATGATGAAGGCTTTTGAATCCAAGGCACTGAAAAAGACCTTTGATATTATCATCTTTTCCTCTGGACGTATTGATGAGACCCATGTGGCCGCTGCCAATCCTCATGCTCCCCATGGCACTGAAGAAGCCGAAGAAGCTACGAAAAAAGTCAGCGATGCTGAGCTGGCAAAACTCTCTGGAGGCTCTGCCCGGGCAACTGTTCCTGCCAATGAAATCAAGGTGGAAAAGGCAGAGGGCAGCAATGCTCAAACCGTTGAGGACTGCTTTACCAAGGCTGAGGAGCTTAATAATAAAAAAGTTCAGGTTCGGGGAAAGGTGGTCAAATTCTCCAGCATGATCATGGGCAAAAACTGGGTTCATCTTCAGGATGGTACCGGGGATTCGGAGAAAAAGACCCATGATCTCGTGGTCACCACCTCAGACGAGACCAAAAAAGGTGCTGTTATCACGGTTGAAGGAACCTTGCATAAGGACAAGGATTTTGGTGCTGGCTATCGCTATGATGCCATCATTGAAGAGGCAAAGATCCTGGAATAAAATGTTGCGTACAGGGTTCCTGTAGGGGAACGGTGTGCGAGGCTCCTATATACCGGGCAGGCACAGGGGCCTGCCCCTACAAACCCTGTACTGAAAACAGGGGGGTTATTTTTTAAAAATTCCCTCAGAGGAGAAACAGAAAAAGGGCATGACCTTTCATTGCAAAAATTTTAATCTTGAAAACGGACAATGTAAACGCTTGTCCGGTGAATGTGTGCCTGCCCGCAAGGGATGTGTTCTTGAAGGCCGGATAGCTGTCACAGACGAGCTGGCAGAGAGAATTGAAAAGATCAATAAGGAAACCCGGCAGGGATCCCGAAAAAAGCAAAAGAAATAATTGGCAAAAACAAAAATTGACCCTACCCTGCTCGGTTTTGACTTTGACGGGGTTATCGCTGATACCGCAGAAGTTTTCCTGCGTCTGGCCTGTGAAGACTATGGCCTCTGTGATCTTAGCTGCGCAGATATTGTCAACTTTGAGGTAGAGCAATGCCTTGGCCTGACACGCCCCCAAGCTGATGCCCTTTTCACCAAAATCCTTTTGGATTCCGTGGGAACCGGGTTGCAACCTATGGAGGATGCTGTCCAGGTTCTGGGAGAATTGGCAGAACGCAACCCTGTTTCCGTAATCACTGCCCGGTCTCTTGCAGACCCGGTCCATGATTGGTTTGCTGATTTTTTCCCTGCATCAACCTGCAAGGCTATCAAGGTTATTGCCATGGGAGCCCATGATGGCAAACCTCAATATATCCATAAACAAGGATTACGCTTTTTTATTGATGATCGCGCTGAAACCTGCGTCCAGTTAAGCAAGGCTGGCGTTCACCCCTTTGTTTTCCACCAACCCTGGAACCACAACCGCCACCAACTCCCCGGCGTCAGCTCCTGGCAGGATATCAGGGAACTCGTATCATAGATTTTTTTATCCCCCTGTCTTTTTTACCGCTTTTCTGCAAATTCCACATTCCAGGCCAAACCGGTGAAAGAAGTATTGATATGACAGAGAATCGGCAGACCGGTTCATAAACAACGAAACGGAAAGAGAGCACAATGCTTTCTTTCCGTTTTTTTTTGATACATTCCTGACCAAGAACCTGTTTTTACCAATAAGACCTCCACTGGTGATATGTGTTGCCTGTATAATTATACAAGCCGCCTCGGTACTGGCAGGCCGTAACAGCGCGACTCCAAAGTGCTTCCAGGGCATCATCCGGATGCAGGTAGCTCACCCCGACCCGTACATGAACATTTTCATAGTTATTACAGTAAGCGGTTCCAGATGCACCCCAGTAAGCAATTTCTGTCCGATGCCACTGACCGGCAAGGGCTTGACTGGCCAGAAAAATGCTGAGAAAAAGAACGACTCCAACGAATGTTTTTTTATTGAACATGGCAATACCTCCTTAGTAGTATTTATTATCAATAATAAGAGATCGTATCAGAAAAGTAAACCTTTTTTCGATCACCTTGTATTTTGGTTAAAATATATAGTTTTGAAAACTATTTAAAGACGCTCAATTTTAGTCCCGCCTATATACATGATGCTCTCAAAAAAATATATACCGCCTCGGGCACGGCAGGAGTCGGTCTGATCCGGGCAAAAGATATATTTTTTCTTTGTGCAAATAGAAGCAACATATCTCCAGGTATATTGAAATGATCAACAGGTCTTTTTTTTTGATCTCCAAATATATTTCTTCTATCTTTTTATATAAAAAATATACCTCCTCGTACTCTCCTTCCTTTGCCAAATTGACCAGAAACCCTTCTTTTTTATCCTTGACAGGTTAGCAACATCGCAATACCTTGCTATTATTCTTTTAACTTCATACAAGGAGGTCGCTATGCCTGAGCAAACGTTGATTGAGCAGCTCGCAGCAGTACTGAACGTAGAAGTTGTGTCCCCGATGGACGGAAATGAAGCGCAATCATTGCATAAAGCATTGCCTGGATATCAGGCTGTTGCTGATGACGCTGCCCGCTTTGTCCAGAAGTATGGGGAGACCCTGAATCTGGATGCCTCTGTCCTTGCCGACCTTACGGAAGGACTGGCTGAGGTCAAACGCATGGAACCGGGGGAACATGCGCTGGAAAAATTATATCGGTCGGTCTATCACCAACGCCTGCGGGGCACAGACAGGTGCATGGAAGGGCTTTACAACGCCACCCGTCGTATCCGCAACTTTTCCGAGGCGTATCCTAACATTGCCGAGGAAGGGAAGTTTCTGATTGATTTTATGAAGGCGTTTAAGCCGGGGAGGAAGAAGGAGAAGAGCGGGGATGGGGGAGGTGAAGGATAGGGAAGGAAAATCAGGGGAAGTATCTCCGGCGATAATGTTTTCATGATTGTTACCGGGGATTTGAACCTGTGACCCTACCCTGTAACTCGTATGGCTACGCAGTTTGATTTTGGTGTGTGATACCGTTGTAGCTTATTCAGGCCCTATCATTTTGTTATGATTTGATCCGAATTGCTTTTTGCTTACATTTATGTTTATAATAACAACAAATTATAATTTTGTTATAGGTCTAGATTAATTATGGGGAGTAAGTTCAAATTTAATAAGTATGTTAATATAGGTGCTGAAAGTGCTGAAGATGATAAGGAATATCTTTCTTCATGTTATATTGATACTGGCATGTTGGATGTTTTAAAAAATACAAATCATCCAGGAAGAATAGTTGCAGGACGGACGGGTACAGGAAAAACCGCATTATTGATAAAATTAGAAGAATCTAAAGAAAATGTGGTCTGGATTGAGCCAGACGAATTGTCTCTTCAGTATATTTCCAATTCTACAATCATTAATTATTTGGAAAAAAAATAACGTTAATCTATAAAGTGGACCCCATCGTCAACACAAAAATTGGCATAATTTAAGATAGATTTCGGGCTAACAACAAACTCTCTTATCTGGTGATTTCCTCCTATATTTGTTTGACTGCATCACATCAGGAAAAATGA
>NZ_JALAAI010000191.1:0-4673 GCF_052785085.1 Candidatus Electrothrix sp. | reverse complement strand
ATTCTCTTGCTAAGACTCAAATAGTGTAACGCCTTACCCCACAATTAGTTACAAAATACTGTAACGCTCCCACTCCTCCGCCTTCCATTAGTTGCAACACAAGTATCCCGCTTATTCTGCCGCTCTATCCCGCCCATAAATATTTATTTACTACCCAGCCTATCAAGCCGCTTGGCAACGCATTCATTTTTTCTATCTTTTGATTCTCATACGAATTTACGTGGAATTCAATTTTGGAGAATTAACAATGGCGAAGAAATCATGCGGGAAACGACCATGTTCTATCTGTCGTAAATGGTTCCAACCTGATGTACGGCAAAAAGGCAGGCAGAAAACGTGTGGACGTTCGAAGTGCCAAACAGAACTTCACCGCAGAAATTGTCATGACTATAACAAACGCAATAAAGAGGAATCTGCCAACAATTATTTGGAGAAAAAGTTAGAGCAGGTCAAACCGAAAACAGTAAAAGAGAACAATAAAAAGCCGCCCCCCGATTCAATTCACCCGGAAATATCCCAAAGCCCCCTGCTGCAGCCTTCTCCTTTTGTTTTACCTGTTGAGATTATCATCAAAGAATATGGCGTGAGAAATATGGTCATTATCCATTACCTGGTGAGGAAAATTATTACTCAATTGCAATCCCAAAATAGAGGAGCCCCATAGTTGCCTATCCAATTAGAGGTGTTTTTCGGGCAAACTACTCACATTGGCAGTTTAAGACGCATTGTACATATTAAGGCACTGTAATTAAAGAAGATCCAAGACGACTACTCGCGATGCTAGTTTAAGACACATCACTATGGTTAACGTAAGGTAATCATAAGGTATCTGAGACAAGTACTCCTTATGTCATTTTAAGACGCAATAGATTCCTTTGGCAGGCTTCAGTATAAAATAAAGCTCCATTTCTCTTCAATGGTGAAGAGAAAATACTGACCATAAACAACACGAGGTAAGCTATGAGAGAATTTTCATCCAACGAATTGTTTGAACTGCGAAATGCTATTCCCGTTGAGATCCTGATTCAAAACATATTGCGAGTTCCCAATAAAACCAGTGAAGGAGTTTTTCGTGTTCTGTGCCCAATATGCAATGAATTCCAGACGGGAATAAATCCAAATGTAAATTTGGTGAGATGTTTTAGATGCGAAAGGAATTTCAATGCCATTGATCTTGTCATGGAGAATCAGGGGTGTGGGTTTAGGGAGAGTGTTTTGTTCTTAAAACAGTTGCTTGGGAAACAAAATAAGGATCACTCTTGTCGAAAGGTGCAATGATGCTGGAGGACCGATTGAAGCATTTGGAAACAATCATCGCCAAAAATCAATATCGCTTTTACGAGATTGGCCAGGCATTGTTGGAAATACGAGATTCCCGTCTTTATAAACAGGCCCTTTTTACCAGCTTTGAAACATATGCGAGGTCGCGTTGGGATATTGGCCGGTCGCAGGTTTACAGGCTCATCGACGCTTATAGCGTTATTAACAATCTGTCCCCAATTGGGGACAGGTTACCTGGCAATGAAGCCCAGACACGGCCACTGGTGCCATTATCTCCACCAGAACAACGAGAGATATGGAAAGCGTTCCTCAATACAAAAGTAGAGGTAACGGCACGCAATATTCAGAATTTCATCAATGAACGAAAGACAAAAGAGGACACAGCAACTCCTGATCTTGTTGATCGAATAAGCGATGAGTATATGGCTGCTGTCGAGGAGATGTTGGTTCAAGTTAAATATGCCCTGAATGATAAGTGGCAACAGACTTCACGTCAAGCTGCGTTACTGTGGCATCGGGTTATACAGGAAAAAATAATATGTAGGGAGAGTGGACATGAAGCTAACACTTGACGAACGTTTTTACCTGTTGCTACACAAAAAGATTATGGAAAAAAAAGGTTCTGCAAAGCGACGGGCAAAAAAATATTACAAAGATCAATATCAAAAAACAGGCATCATCCCCGGCCCGTTACGGCTTGCAGAAAAAGGCATTATGGAGGGTAGGAAATGCAGTGGGCGCCCCAGATCTCTCACTGAATCAGTTCGGAAACGGTTTGTAGAAATGGTTAAAGACTCCTGTGATCACGGAAGCCAGGGGTTTATTTTTATTACCCGTAAGGCGAGAACGATAAAAAATTATCATCATTGGCTGGAGACAGAATTCGAGCGACCAATTTCTCTTATTGCACTTAGACGTTGTGTCAAACGGGAAAATCTTCAACCGTATTTGACTAAACCAGACTTTGAAGAGGATCTTTCTGAGCAATGCTGCTTCACACCAGAACCTGTATTTGATCTGATCCAGATGGACGGGTGTGTCTTTCGCTATTTTAAAATCAAAAACGACAAGGGAAATTGGCAAAAACCAAACGTCATTGAGTTCTATGACACCGGTTCGCGGTACATGCTTGTTCTTGATGCATATTTCTCAGAAAGCAGCTTAAATTCTGTGGATTTGTTCCGTCAATTTTTACTGAGCACAGTTTTTCCTCATAAAAAAATCCGTATCAGACCTGATAATGCCAAGGGGTTTCTTAATCTTAAACGAGCCATTAGCGCTTTGAATATGAGACATTCTGTACCAGGTGGATTTTACATGGAACCTGACTTTGCCAGGATTCATGCAGCAAAAGAAAAGGCACATCTGGAGTCATCTCATCGCAGTTTGCATAACTTCGAAATCCGGATCATCAAGGCATTTGAAGACCGTATCACAAAAACTGAACCCGGCTATTCATTCGCCCATGGTAAAAAGGATAAGATTACCGTCACTTTCCTCGATATCACCCTTGCTGATTTGAAAAACAGCGGACTCATAGAAGCATACCGCCATGAACATAACAGCACAAAACATTATTTTTCCGAAAATGGAAAAGCAAGTGCATGGGTTCCTGATCAGAAGCTTGATGATTATTTCAAGGAAGTAATTGACACACTGTCCTTTTCTTCGAAGGAGGTAAAAGAGTTTGTGAAGTATGGCTTCAAAAAAACAACCGCCACTGTATCAAAGAAGAAAACAATCAGATACGACAACCAGGATTATTACGTAACCGTTGGTGCCGACCTGTTCAGCCGTCATAAAAGTACACCTGTGCATATCTCACAATATCACGACAAGCTCTTTATTTTTGAGCAGGCACCCAATGGTATTCTTTTAGGAGAAGCACTGGCGCAAAAGCCCTACGAAAAACCGATAACACCATCGTGTATCGAGCCAGAGCCAAATGAACTGGAACAGATAACGAGCTTTCTTGAGCAACACAGCATGGTGGTGGATCGTCCGACATTGATTGAATATCATCATAAAGGACTCAGTCTTGCCATGGCAAAAAATGTTTTCCAGCTCAACCAAAACAGATACATCGCTTTTACGAAGAAAATAAGGCAACCGGAGAAACGAACGGGCGAAGCGGTTTTTAATGCCTTCCTTCTTGACTGTGGGAATCATCTGCGTCGGGTTCACATTGCACCCTATGCTCGCAATGGAGAAAAATAGTATGAATCGAAAAGAAGATTTTATCAATGATAATCGGCGCATTTCTTATCTGGCTGCGACCTATAACAGGATTTACCGGGGGCAGAGTGTTCTGATCGAAGGAGATTACGGGGTTGGAAAAAGTCGTTTCCTGAAATTGTTACGCCCCAAAAAACTCCACGCAGTTAGGGTTGAGTCATTATTTAATATACATGAAACTCTGGCCGCAATTCTCAAAGAGCTGAATTATGATACAAAGGCAACCTACAGGAGGACGCCAGAATACCTGAAAATGGTGTGCAGTCTTTCCAGCTGTTTTATCGTGATAGATGAGGCCAATGATATTGATCCACGGGTTTGGCCTTACATGAAACGTATTATTGATGCTGGTGTACCCGTTGTACTTGCAGGACTGCCAAAGGTCAGAACATATTTGACCAGTGAGCATCCCGACATACTCAGTCGTCTAAAAACGCTTGTGCTTTATCCCATTGTGGTGGAAGACTTCGTGCTTGAATATCAGGATATCAACCAGGAGGCCATTGAACAAATATATATGGCCACCAAGGGAGATATGCGTAAATTCAAGGAAATTTGCACGGATTGCCGCGATAAAGCCAAAGAATTAAAGTTGCCATTTGTTGATATCAATCTTGCCTTGGATTTTATTGCCGACCTCCCTCCTCAGTAAGCCGCCACCCTCCTAAACCACTCATTCATTTCTTTAAAGGCTATCTCTCAGATAGTCTTTTTTTATTTGCTCTCTGTGTTTACCCAACTTGAAAAAACCTCTAAAAAAAGACCTTTTCACTGTGTAATCAGAGGAATACGTGTGCGCGTTACACTATTTTGCAACTTAGTGCTATCTGACCCATGTCCCTATGTGGCTATTTGTACGACGAATATACAGGCAAGTCGTTAAGGCGTAGCTGTGAGAAAGCGTTACACTATTTGATTCTTATCAAACGATGCCTCAAACAGTCTTCGAACATGACGACAAACAGCAGATATTTTTTCACGACTTTTTTCAAGAGCGAGTTGCAGCTTATTTTCCCAAAAGGCTCTCTGTAGTGGCAGTCCACCAAATACCGCGTTGTCACTCAGACGAAAGGCCAAATCTTTTTCAGGTGTACTCCCGTTACATTCTGCTTGCAGTATTTTGTAATCGTTTTCTAATTGCTGAAGCCATCCTCTAC
>NZ_JALAAI010000190.1:0-4851 GCF_052785085.1 Candidatus Electrothrix sp. | reverse complement strand
GTTGTCAAGGCAAGGGGTTAAACAACAGAGTATGCTTAAAATGTCCATTTTGTTCTCCTGAATGATTTATCGTTTACACAATAATAATCATCCAGAAGAGATTGACAATTGATTGGCGAAGGTATTGGAAATATTGAGCTGCATGTTTAATGTTAACATGTTGTTCTTGCATAATATGGTGTTTTTGAGCTTAACAATTTACGCCTGAGAATCAAAACACGATCAAGAAAATATGGATGTGGTCATTTTTCACCGGATTTTAGGCCAAGGCTGGGTTGGTCATACCTTGTTATATCTCAGTTTTTTTGGCTACTCAGGAGTAGGATCAAAACCCGATCAAGAAATATTAAGTTGCTTGCCTTGGATTAACGTATTGTTTTTACACAATATGGTATTTTTTTGTTTGATGATTTATGTCTGAGAATCAAAACCCGATCAAGAAATATTCGGTTATGCCCACCAGGGAATATATCCGGCTCTCGGATGTCCTGGATCAGCCACTCTGATTTTCTCCTGATTGAGTGCAGTTTTTATGACCTGTGAAGCCTGAGCCGCGTTTTTAGTTTTTATACCAAATCGTTTGCATAGGCTTAAGTTTTTCATCCTTGAACCGCTAAGATACGTTATGACGGCATGCTGATAACAGGCGCGAACACGTTCGGCTGAAGTCATGTCGGCAAAAGTGCGAGGCCCATATAAAATAACCTGCATGGAGTTTTCGTCAGCTTGAAATTTGGGTGCTGGCAGTTGATACAATTCAACGTGAATGATTACTTTATCCAGTCCGCTTCCCTGTTCTTCACAAATCCCCATGCGGCGCATTAACGAAGCAAGCATTTCATTGCGTGAACGCGGGGGCAGATCAATCATTCTATCAACCTGCACCAATGGGTGACCAGGATTGGTGATTTCTATCCGGTCTCTGAACAGCTCGATCTGCGGCCCGGCTCCTCGAATTGTCAAATCCTGATGAATCAATGCATTGGCTATCAACTCACGAATGGCAAGTTCAGGGAAAAGCGGCTGAACCTCTCGGAAAGCTGCTCCAATATGTTCGTTTCGAGGTAGAAGACCGTTTATGTAGCTGACAAGTGCTTCGAATCCTGCGGCATAGCCTTTTATGTCATCCCGTCGATGGATGACGGTGGATGCCCGGTGATCGCCATCATAAGCAATAAATCGGACAGCCTTTCGGGCAAGAGATGATTCAAATTTATTGAGATTTGTTGCAAAGAGTAGAGCTCCTATGTTATTAATATTCCAACGGCCACTAATATCTTTGCTAATCAGTCTGTCAGCTTGCAGGTGTTCAAAAATACCTGTTCTGTTGTCGGGAAGTCGTTGACCTGTTAAAGAAAAGTAACTTGGATAGTCAATAAGTTGTAGTACGTCTTCTTCTGTTGTGAAGCTTTTGGCAACCCCTTGCTCCCAGGTGTAAGGTCGCATATTGTCAATCAACTTCTGGAAATGTTCTGGGTAATCGGAGAGCTTTGGTGTGGCACTGCCGATTCTGATGTACGAAGTGCCGTTAAATTCGACAGGTGCCGATGTGGTCGCAGGGATTTCCAGAAGAACAACCTTGCCGTCAGGATGCTCTACCGTGCGGAATGAAAAAGGGATACTCGGTTTTAATCTTTGCGCCAACCAGAGTTGGAAGAGTTGGTTGCTGACTTTTTTTGTTTCAGGATTGAAGATGGTTCCTGATATTTGATGGGTTTCATCTTCAATTCCCCAGAGTAAATAAGCACTATCCAACCCTTCTATCCGAGCTTTGTTGGATAATGCCGAGCATAATTTTCCGATGACTTCAGGATTTGTATTATCTTTCTTGAATTCAATACAGCTTTCTTCGGCAGGGCGATTTCGTAGCTCGTCAATAAGGGCGATATCACGTTCTATCATCAGCACACCTCAGCAAGTTCCTGCTCCGGGGATTGGGTAAGTTCACCGGTGAAGGCTTTTTGGAGGATGGATTGTTTGAGTTCCGCCAAGGCGGTGAGTTTTTTCTGGTAGATGGATTCGAGGTGCTGGGTTTCCTCTAACAGTTGGTCCAATATGTTTAATATTTTTTGCTGATTTTCAATTGTAGGGAGGCTGATCAGTAAATCTTTTATCATTCCCAATTTTAGAAATTTTGTTCCAGCACCCACTGAGCTTTTTTTCAGTTCTTTTAAACTTTTTATAAGCTGAAAATATAAAAACCTATAAAGAAGTTGCGAGTCATTTTTGATAGTAATCACATACGTTCTCTGATAAGCATTAAATTTTCCGCTATAATGCTTGACGTTGAAATCACCAGAGGCATTATTTCCAGCCAACAAAATGGCCTCACAATCGAAGGCAAATTGATCAATCGCATAATGATCACGGGAGCAGGTAAAAAAGGGATACTTTCCACCTTCAACTGCTGCATTCGCATTCAGCTTGCCCGTCTGGATATCAACAAATATCCCTAATGGTTTTTTCTCGTAAGATAATTGAGCTAGATAACTCTCAAATACCTCGCGAGCATTGGTAAGGTTCTTCTCGGTATTGGCAATTGCTTGGTCAATGCCTGCAAAGGCTTCATTCAGGATGGCGACAATGCGTTTTTGTTCCGTTAGAGAAGGGAATGAACATTTTATCGCATAAACATCGTTTCGATTAATACCAGGCTTCACACCTTTTGCATAGGATTGAAGATTCAGGGCATTAAGCCGATGATAGAGAAAGGCCAAGTCAAATTTATTCCTGTCAAAATCTACAAAGTACGTTACGTCCAGTGGCCAGAATTTATCCTCCGTGATACGCAATTCACCTGCGGACCCTTTTCTTCCTACAATAATACTTGCTTTATCACAGTAAAATTCATTGGTTCTGCATTTAATTCCATTTGATCCATAAGCAGGAAATTTTCCGTCGGTTAAACGTTTTTCTTTTGGTAAAGGTTTCCCGTATAGTAGTTGAAGTATCTCGCCAACATCTTTGCTTTTCCATCCTTCCGGTAACTCTCTCACACCAACCCCCCAATCCGCTCCAAAACCTCAGCACTCTCCCGATCCAACCCCTTAATCTCCGCCAAAATACCAACTGGCTCCCGCAAGGGCACTTCCTCCTCCGTATGAGGATTTCGCACCGACAGGTCAAGGGCCTCCGGATCAAGATCCTCCAGCGCAACCGACCAGGATTTCTCGCTGTCCGCAAACCCGGCTTGCAGCTCAACAAACTCCTCCAAATCCCCATCATTGAGCGGATTAGTCTTGCCCAGGTTCCGCCCCGGATCAAGCTGATAATACCAGATTTTCCGGGTGGATTCTCCTTTAGCAAAAAAGAGCACCACCGTCTTCACCCCAGCCCCAAGAAAGGTGCCGCCGGGGCAGTCCAGCACGGTATGAAGATTACAGGATTCCAGCAGATCCCGGCGCAGGGCCTTGGCCGCATTATCGGAATTGGAAAGAAAGGTATTCTTGATCACCACCGCAGCCCGTCCCCCGGCCTTGAGGAACTTGATGAAATGCTGAAGAAAGAGAAAGGCGGTTTCGCCGGTTTTGATGGTGAAATTCTGCTGAATCTCCTTGCGTTCCTTACCGCCAAAAGGTGGATTGGCCAGGATGATATCATAGCGATCCTTTTCCTCCACATGGGCCAGATTCTCAGCCAGGGAATTGGTATGAAGGATATTGGGCGCCTCAATCCCGTGCAGGATCAGGTTCATGATAGCGATCACATAGGCCAGGCTCTTCTTTTCCTTGCCAAAGAACGTACCGGTCTTCAGGCGGTTCAGCTGGGCTGTGCTCAATTTGGCTGGTTTGCCGTCCCTGGTATAGCGCAGATAATCATGGGTTTCGCAGAGGAAGCCCGCAGAGCCGCAGGCCCCGTCATACACGGTTTCATTAATGCGCGGGCGGATGACCCGGATCATGGCCCGAATCAAAGGCCGGGGCGTATAGTACTCGCCCCCGTTGCGCCCGGCATTGCCCATGTTTTTGATTTTGCTCTCATAGAGATGAGACAGCTCGTGCTTCTCCTGCTGGGAACGAAAGCGGAGCTGATCCACCAGGTCCAGGGCATCGCGCAGGGAATAGCCAGACTGGAATTTATTGCGGATCTCAGAAAAGATCTCCCCGATCTTGTATTCAATGGTATCAGGGGAAGCAGCCCGCTGGCGGAAGCCCTGGAGATAGGGGAAGAGCTTGTTGTTGACAAAGTCGATCAAATCATCCCCGGTCAGGGCCGCATCCAGATCAGCGGTGCCGTCCGCCTTTTTCGGGGCAGCCCAAGAGGACCAGCGGTGCTCTTCTGCCAAGATAAAGCTGTATTCCCGACCTTGCAGCTCGCTTGCCAAGGCCCGTTCCTGCTCCAGATCATCCAGGTATTTGAGAAAGAGGAGCCAGGAAGTCTGCTCGGTATAATCCAGCTCTGAGGAGCAACCGCTCTCTTTCCAGAGCACATCGTCGATATTTTTAAAGGTCTGTTCAAACACGGTATAGGTTGGTATGCAGGGGGATGGGCAGGAGCATCAGGCTCGGTTGCCTTATTCCTCCATGGTATACCATAAAAAGCTTATCATGAAAATAGAGACTCATCCTAGTCTGGAAGGGCCGGATTATTTTCGAACACTGCTTGCCCCTGCGGCCTGAAGGGGCTGAACGAAAAGAGCCCACTGTTTTAATAGTGGGCAAAAGATGACCTTACTACCTAGTAATATCTTCCAGCGCATCCTGTAGAGTTTATTCTATATCTTATTTCTTCCGCTGTTCACGCTCAGTAAAGCTGGCCTCATACACCGCCTTACGTAAACGATTAATCCCACCCAGCGGACGATGCTCCTTCAGGGCATGCCACGGGTTGAAGGACATGTCCTCACAGCGT
>NZ_JALAAI010000189.1:0-5043 GCF_052785085.1 Candidatus Electrothrix sp. | reverse complement strand
GCATGTCGGTATCAATTTCTTTGCTGTTTTCATGGAAAGCCTTTTGCTTGGTTAAAAATGTACTTCTTACCATAAAAGCAAATTATTGTAAATATATATATTGATTGTGTGAGTTTTGCGGTATTGCGTTTTTACGCTTTTCGGAGAATTGAGAGTAAAGGTTCTGTTCTCGGGTCTGTTTTCTTTTCTCTCAACAGTCACCTGTTTTTTTTTTCAGCTTGATAATCTCCTTTTTCAGCCTGTCATTTTCCCTTTCTACATTTTCGATACACACCTTCTGCCAGTCAATAAATTTTAACAAGACATCAACAAACGGGGTCCGTTCATTGTCAGGAATCGGGCAAAGTATTCCGTTCTTTGTATCCATAAGCCCAAAATTTGTTTTTCGCAGTGAGAAAAATTCCCCCGGCCTGTGGTCGGGACCAAACTTAGAAGTAACAGTGATGCATAACATCTTGTTACAGAGAAGAAAGAACTTATCCTGTTTGTTGAAAGAAAAAAAGAGAAAAAACGAGAGAAAACGAGAGAAAAAAAGGGAGGTGGGAGGGTCAGACAAGAATAAGGGCAGATTTTAAGGTTGATTCAGCGTCAAATATTGCAATACGGGTGAATTCCCCATCAGTTGTTGTAGTGTGGACCCGCTGGTAGCGAGGAACAGGATGTTCCTCTGTTGTTGTAAAAATATCTATAATACTGGTATGATTTTCGTTATGAGGAAAAAGTTTGAGATACAGGGCTGATGATTCAGTGGGACAGTAGGAGATTTCAGTTGTTTTGGAGATAGTGCCTTTTGTGTAGGGATTTTCAAACCAATAGCTGACAGAGCTTTGGCAATGGGATTCAAAGTCTATGGTGATGGTGGCTGGAGGGAGGGGACCCTTGTTATTGCGGTGAGTGCATTTTTTGCTGTGAGAGTCGTTTTTTTTTTCTAAGCGTAACGAAGCAATAGCTGTTGGAGCATCAGTGCCGGGAAGAGAAATTACACTGGTGATGAATTTGACCTGCTGACCACAGATAAAATTTTCATCAACCACAAATTCGCCTGTTTGATCAGTCAGGACTGTGACAGGACGGGTTTCGCCACTGGCAACAGTGTCAAGATCCAGCTGATGACCTTGAAAGGCCACCTGGACAGAGACTCCAGGGTGGGGCGGAGTTATTCTGCCATAGACTAAAATATGGACTTTTTCTGAATGGCAATGGCCCCCGACCCGCACCATGCTTACCGGCGCAACAATGGCATAGGGATCTGTTGAGCAGCATATTTTTTTGGGCCGGAAAAAGGGAATCTGCGATAAGCAGATGGAGCAAAAATATCCTATTTTTTGGAAAAAGCGTTTTTTGGTTTTGCCCTGTACAAAAACGTTGTCTGGTATCTTTCCTGATTTCAAAATAGCTTATTGGCGATGCCTTTGGGTAATTAGGGTAATTAGTTGCTGAAATAGATTGTATCGTTATAAACTCCTGTCCCCCTTCTATAGTCAGGTGGTAAAAAAAGTATAATAAATTGTATTGAGCTGTAAAGGTTTTTACACCTCATGCCAGAGGCTTTGCTCAAGATGTTATATCTCTCTGGCCAACTTCTCGAAATAATATGATTTTTTTGGGTACCAGTGAAGAAAGATCCCGGTGGCACCTTAACGTACTTTTACTGCAAAAAAGATACCAAAAGAAAGAGATGTTAATCAAGGAGATGATAAGAATAATGATGTTCAGGGGCGAGTTGTGAAAATACTTCCCTCTGGCAGGGATTTCATGGTACTCTCAGGGATAAAACCTGTCAGAGCAACAGATGATAGAATGTTGTTTGATAGGTGTTTGATATGGTGAATACGGCATCCGCTATTGTATGAAATAAGGGAATGGAGAGATATGAAGACAATACCTGAAGAACAATGGTACCAGCTGGCAACAGATAAAATCCTTACTCTCTTGGAGAGTGACCAACAACAGGGCTTGAGTGAGGAGACAGTTGAGCAACGGCTCGCTCGTTTTGGTTCTAACCTCCTGACCAGCAAGGGAGGCAAGAGTGCCTTGGTTCGCTTTCTCCTGCAATTTCATCAGCCACTGATCTATATCCTGATCGCCTCCGGGATTATCACGGCTCTTTTGCAGGAATGGGTGGATTCCGGGGTTATTTTCGGGGTGGTGCTGGTTAACGCTGTTATCGGCTATATTCAGGAGGCCAAGGCCGAGAGCAGCTTGGCAGCATTGGCCCAGACCATGGTTGCCGAGGCAACGGTGTTGCGTTCAGGAGAAAAACAGCGCATAGATTCAACCCGGTTGGTTCCAGGCGATGTGGTCTTGCTGACAGCAGGGGATCGGGTTCCGGCGGATATGCGGCTTTTCCATTGCCGGGATTTGCAGGTGGCTGAATCGGCCCTGACCGGTGAATCTGTGCCTGTGGTCAAAGATATTGCGCCCCTTCCAGAAGAGACTCCCTTGGCAGAACGAACCAATATGGCCTATGCCTCCACCATGGTGACCTATGGGCAGGCAAAGGGAATTATCACGGCAACCGGTGATCAGACCGAAGTGGGGCGAATTTCCCGCTTGATTTCCACGGCCCAGGATTTGGCCACCCCGCTCACCCGCAAGATTACCCAGTTCAGCCATGTGCTTCTTTATGCCATTTTATTCCTGGCCGCCCTGACCGTGGGTGTAGGTCTGTTGCGCGGACAGTCGTTGTTTGACATGTTCATGGCCGCAGTTGCCCTGGCAGTGGGGGCCATCCCCGAAGGTTTACCAGCTGCAGTCACCATTACTCTGGCCATCGGCGTTTCCCGAATGGCTAAGCGGCGGGCCATTATCCGCAAACTGCCCGCAGTGGAAACCCTGGGCAGTACTACAGTAATCTGCTCAGATAAGACCGGTACCCTGACCGAAAACCAGATGACTGTGCAGGCCATCATTGCCGGCCAGGAGGAGTATACGGTCAGCGGCTCAGGATATGCACCCCAGGGAGAGATTACTCGCCAGGCCGGGCAGGCAGATCAAGCAAACAAGCAACAGACATCTGCACCGCCTTCTGAGCAGAATGCTCCGGCTCTGTATCACAGCCTTCGTGTTGCGGCCCTATGTAATGACAGCGTGCTCAAAAAGAAGGAAGAAGGATGGAAGATGTACGGCGATCCCACAGAGGGTGCTCTGCTCACCGTTGCCGGCAAGGGGGGATATGCCATACAGGAAATCCAGGCCCGGTATCCCCGACTGGACAGCATCCCCTTTGAATCTGAACACCAGTTCATGGCGACCTTGCATGAGGAACAGCCGGAAGAGGCAGGAAATTCCGGCGATGCTACGGAGAATCTCATCTGTATCAAAGGGGCAGTGGAACAGGTGCTGGCTAAATGCGAAAATGCGCTGACTGCTCAGGGAACGACCACTCCCCTGGATCACGAGAAGGTTCATGAAGAGGTTACGCGACTTGCGGCCCGAGGGTTACGGGTGCTGGCCTTTGCTGAAAAGAAGGCAGGGCCGATAACCAGCATGGCTACAGAGGATGTACAGGACGGTTTCACCTTTCTTGGCCTGATGGGTATGATTGATCCGCCCCGAGACGAGGTGATAGCAGCAGTCAAGACCTGTCGTCAGGCAGGGATTCGCATCAAGATGATTACGGGCGATCATCCTGCCACGGCAGCAGCCATTGCCGGTCAGATTGGGTTGGCAGACGATTACAAGGACGGCGAACAGCCAGCGGTGCTGACCGGTTCTGAGCTGGAAAAGATATCGGATCAGGATCTGATTGCCGCTGCTGCGAACACAGCTGTCTTTGCCCGGGCCACGCCGGAACAGAAGATCCGCCTGGTGCGGGCACTCCAGGCTACAGGTAATGTGGTGGCCATGACCGGTGACGGGGTCAACGATGCTCCGGCCCTGAAGCAGGCTGATATCGGAGTGGCAATGGGCATTACTGGTACGGATGTGTCCAAGGAGGCAGCAGACATGGTGTTAACCGATGATAACTTCAGCTCCATTGAGGCAGCAGTGGAAGAGGGCCGGGCCGTGTTTGAGAATCTGACCAAGTTTATTGTCTGGACCCTGCCCACCAATCTTGGGGAAGGGCTGGTCATCCTGGCGGCTATATTTCTGGGCCTTACCCTGCCCATTCTGCCGGTGCAGATCCTCTGGATCAATATGACCACTGCCGGTTTCCTGGGTCTGATGCTGGCCTTTGAACCCAAAGAGCCCGGCATTATGCTGCGCAAGCCCCGTGACCCTGATACCCCGATCCTGACCGGTGAGCTGATAGCCAGAATTTTCCTTGTGGGCACGTTGTTATTGATCGGTGCCTTTGGCCTCTTTCAATGGGAACTGGCGGCCGGTGCTTCCCTTGAGGAGGCACGAACCGTTGCAGTGAACGTCTTTGTTATGATGGAACTGTTTTATCTCTTTAATTGCCGTTCATTGACCAAGAACGTCTTCCAGCTCGGCTTTTTTACCAATGCCTGGGTATTTTTCGGGGTGATCTCCATGTTGCTTCTTCAGCTGGTGTACACCTATGTCCCGATCATGCAGCAGCTGTTTCAAAGTGCGTCCATCGGTATTGCCTCCTGGGTGCGGATTATACTGGCCGGGATAATCGGGTTTTTGATTGTTGAGGTGGAGAAGAAGTTACGGGCTGGGTGAGTTGATGGGTTGTGGCGGGAAATTGTGGATGTAAAGAGGCAAACCCGAAGATTTGCCTCTTCCTCATACGTTAATGAGCAACTGTCATGAGCAAGCTCATCCCAACTACTTTACACTCTCTGTAGGATAATCAGCACCCTTCCAGGCAAAGATCCCACCAGGGTGACGTAATACCTTGGTGTATCCTGATTTCTTCGCCCACAGGGCACCATTATGGCTCCGGGTGCATTTCACAAAACCGCAATAGACCACAATAGTCGTAACCGTTCACCCCCCTCATTCCACACAAAAAAAGATTGGACAAAAAAAGAAGATCACGATAGTTTAAGGGTCACAACGTTTTTTACGAGATCTATCCACGTTCTGAGTTCGCATGCACCTATCCAGAGAAGAGTTGCGAAAAATAGATAA
>NZ_JALAAI010000188.1:0-5043 GCF_052785085.1 Candidatus Electrothrix sp. | reverse complement strand
AACTGCACACGCTCGATTTAAGTGATAATCAGCTCACCGACATCTCGGTCCTCAAAGAACTGGGACAACTGCACACGCTCGATTTACGTTATAATCAGCTCACCGACATCTCGGTCCTCAAAGAACTGGGACAACTGCGTTGGCTTGATCTGGCAGAAAATCAACTTATTGATCTTGCCCCTTTGGAGGATTTCATTTTTTTGACAAATCTCAACTGCTGGAAAAATCAGCTCACCAGCCTGCCCGATTGGATCACTGAATTGCCTGTTGAACCGGTGTATCCTGACTCCGATTATATGTTTGGCAAGATCAACCTCGGCAAAAACCCCCTCACCCATCCCCCGCCGGAAATCATCAAACAAGGCCGTGAAGCCATCCGTGCCTATTTCCAATCCCTGAAAGAAGAGACCGTCCGTCTGCACGAGGCCAAAGTCCTGCTGGTTGGCGAAGGCATGGCAGGCAAGACCTCCCTCCTCAAACGCCTCCAGGGCCTGGACTTTGACAAAAAGGAATCCCAGACCCACGGCATCAACGTCCTCTCCCTTTCCGGCCATGAACTCCCCGGCTTCAACAATGACGATGAATGCCGTCTCCACTTCTGGGACTTCGGCGGTCAGGAGATCATGCACGCATCCCATCGCTTCTTCATGAGCAACCGCTCCCTCTACATCCTGGTACTGGACAGCCGCACCGACAGCAAGAAATTTCATTGGCTCCGCCATATTGAGAAGTACGGCGGCAAGTCGCCGCTCATCGTGGCCATGAACAAGATCGACCTCAATCCCTCCTATAATATTGAACAGAAGAGCATCAACTCCCGCTTCCCCTGGATCGACAACCGCTTCTTCCGTATCTCCTGCAAAAACCAGGACGGCCTGCCCGAACTGGTGCGCAGCATAGCCGCCTCTGTCCCGAACACCCCGCTCTTCGGCATGGAGATCAGCAAATCCTGGCTCGCCATCAGAACCGAGCTGGAACAGGTCACCGAAGCAAAGAATTACATCGATCGGGATCAATTCCTTGCCATCTGCGCAAAACACGGAGTAGATGACGAGATAAGCCGGATGACCCTGCTCAAGCTGCTCAATGATCTGGGCACGGTGCTCTTTTTCGAGAACCTGCCCCTGACCGACATCTATGTCCTTGATCCCCATTGGGTGACCGTGGGCGTGTATAAGATCATCAACTCGGAAAAGACCAAGGACGGGCTTCTGCGCGAAAGCGATCTGGTGTTCATCCTCAACGAAGAGAAAATCCGCTGCGATGAGTATGATCCGGCCAAGGAAAAAGAGTTCACCTACACCCGGACAGAGCTGCAATACCTTATCCAGATCATGCAGGAGTTTAAGCTCTGTTATCTGTATAGCAACTCTAAGCATCTCTACATCCTGCCCAATCAACTGCCCAAGGAACCGGAGGAAGAACCCACGCTGGCAGGGGAAAACCTGCTTTGCTTTCACATGGAATACGACTTCCTGCCCTCATCCCTGTTCTCCCGCCTCATGGTCCGCATGAAAAAGGATATTCTGGATCGGCAACAGCAATGGCGTTATGGAATGTTGCTGGATAATAACGACCTGGGTGTGCAGGCCATCATCAGAATGGAGGAGCAGAATAACCGGATTATGATTACCATCAAAGGGGGACTGCATAGCAAGCGGCAGTATCTCTCCATCATCCGGCATGCCATTGAAGGACTGGGTTTTCAGGAGCTGGTGCCGAAGGAGTTGGTTGAATTGCCAGGATATCCGGGGTACTTTGCTGATTATCAGAATTTACTTGGTTACGAGCGGAAAGGTTGGGACACCAAAGGTTGGGACACCTATTGTGACGGAATCTTGGGCGAGTCATTTTCCGTCTCTGATCTCCTGGACAGCGTGGTCAGTAAAGAAGAAAGAAACAAAGAGGGGATAAAACTTGTGAACGAGATTAACATGAGCGACTTCGGCAAGTCAGAGGTGCATCAAAACGTAGATCAACACAACACACAGACGGCTAACCAATCTGTTGATTTGCACAACCAATTCAAAGAAGCCCAGGCCCTGTTTGATAATCTGAAAAACGACATCCTGGACGAGGCCGAGATTGAAATTGAGGATGAAAAAGAGAAGAAGCGAGTAACCAGAGAGTTGGACAAAGCGGAACAGGCCATGACAGCGGCAGAAAAAGCTGTTCAGGAGGAAAAAGAACCGGATGCCGCCACCAAGAGCCGCCTGGAGGAATTCTTTAACAGCCTTGCCGATAAAAGCTCCCGCCTTGGCAAGGCCCTGGACTTTGTTGACCAAGGAACGCAGAAGGTGCAAAAGCTTGCCCGAACCTATAACAGCATTGCCGGAAACATCGGCCTGCCTACGGTGCCACCGCTGCTGCTGGGTAAGGAGAAGTGATGAAAAGATGCTCTCTCATCCACGAGTTTAAAAAATAAGGTTATGAAGATTCCATAGAAGAGGAGCAGGTCACCCTGCTCCCTGGTCATCGGATGATCAATCCTAGATTATCGGCTTCATAGCGCCCATATAAGAACGCAATTCCTCACCAATGATCTCCACGCCTGTGTAGCGAATAGACTCATTGACCTCAATCAGCTCTACATTGCTGACCCCGTTATCTTTCACATCCAGTCCTTTACCAATAACATCAGTGTTCACGGTCTTCATAAAATCCTGAAGCAAGGGATAGGCGGCATGATTGAACAGATAACAGCCATACTCAGCAGTATCGGAGATAACCACGTTCATCTCATAGAGCTTTTTACGGGTGATCAGATTAGCGATCAGCGGCAGCTCATGCAAAGACTCGTAATAGGCTGATTCTTCCTTAATACCAGCAGAAACCATGGTGTCAAAGGCAAGCTCCACACCTGCTTTGACCATAGCGACCATCAGGATCCCCTTATCAAAGTACTCCTGCTCAGCAATGGCAACATCAGCAGCTTCAATCTTCTCAAAATCGGTCTCACCGGTTTCCTTACGCCAGTTCAGCAGATTAGCATCATCATTGGCCCAGTCTTCCATCATGGTTGTGGAAAAATACCCGGACATAATGTCGTCCATATGTTTATGAAAGAGCGGAGCCATAATTTCGCTCAACTCTTCAGCCAACTCATGAGCGCGGATCTTGGCAGGATTAGAAAGGCGATCCATCATATTGGTGATACCACCATGCTTCAGGGCCTCGGTAATAGTTTCCCAACCGTTCTGAATGAATTTTACAGCATAGGCCGCATCAATTCCCTGCTCTACCATCTTTTCAAAGCACAGCAACGAGCCGGTTTGCAGCATACCACAGAGAATGGTCTGCTCACCCATCAGGTCAGACTTGACTTCTGCAACAAAGGAGGACTCCAGGCAGCCAGCCCGGTCGCCACCAGTACCACAGGCATAGGCCTTAGCCACATCCCAGCCAATACCTTGAGGATCATTCTCACGATGCACGGCCAGCAGGGTCGGCACACCAAAACCACGCTTGTACTCCTCGCGGACTTCGGTTCCAGGAGATTTCGGGGCAACCATAACAACCGTGATATCATCACGAATCTGCATGCCTTCCTCAACAATATTAAAACCGTGAGAGTAGGACAGACAGGCACCTTGTTTCATAAAAGGCATAATAGCCTCAATAACGTTGGAATGCTGCTTATCCGGGGTCAGGTTAATGACCAGATCTGCATCCGGGAGCATTTCTTCGTAAGAACCTACCTTGAAGCCGTTATCTGTTGCGTTTTTCCAGGACTGACGCTGTTCCTTGATAGCAGCCGCACGCAGGGTGTACGAAACATCCAGCCCGGAATCACGCAGATTCAGGCCCTGATTCAAACCCTGGGCACCGCAGCCCACAACAACAATTTTCTTGCCTTTCAGGGCTTCCACCCCGTTAAACTCTGAGGCATCCATAAAACGACATTGGCCCAGCTCTTCCAGCTGAAGACGCAGGGGCAGGGTATTAAAATAATTTGCCATTGGTCCTTCTCCTTGGGTTGGTATATTCAGTTGGTATATTCATAATACCCCCTTTGTTTATCCTGTAAAAAGAGCGATAAAAAAGGAAATATAAGGTATGCTTTATAAGTCAACGCACTATACCATGCAAAAATATTGCGTAAAGTGATTTATCCAATATATAATTTTGCAAAAAATGTAACAATACAAACAGGGCGCAACAAAGTCATGGACACCAATCAATTACAAGAAATATCAGAGAATCAATTGGCTCCAGCCACCATTTATCATCCCAAGCACCGGTCTGAGCCGACGGAGCGTTGAGCAATTGGTTTGCGGAATAAAATAATGCGGAATATCTATGCTGAGGTGGCGGGAAATGAAGCGATTATTGCTATGGTGAGTTCGGGATGTGGCGTAACCTTGTTCAGCAAGCAGGCAAGCAAGCATCCGTGTCGTTTTATCCTGCTGAAAGAGTGGCAAATAAAGCTGTATATACAGTCAAACGACTTTCAGGGAAAAACCGTATATACAGCATCATAAAAAAACTTCTAGCGCCGCTTGGCCTCTGCTTCCAAACGTTCCAGCATCTCGACAAATCTGTCACATTTCTTTTTAAATGTCTCCAAAGCCTGCTTTCCCTCTGCACTTTTTCGGGTTTCCACAGGCAATTGAATAAGACGCTTGATATCTTCATGTATTTCTTTATGCAATACATCAATGGCAGAAATTTCATTAAAATCACTATATTCCTGCTTGATACTCCTGTTAAACAGCTTCCCAAAATCGCAACTGTTATGATCCGGCACATCTGCCAAGGTTAATTCCTCGACACCATAAAAAAAATCAGATAATTTTGATTTCCACTGTAAGTGTGCTATCATACCTGTTTGTAAATTCATTACGTCCATTATTGCCTCCATTGCTAAATAAAAGTATTATAAAATAAGCTCAAAAACGACACCTTCTTGGCACAAGGTAACCGTTCAGACCCCTCTCATTTTTTTTACGCAGCAAGAGGCAGAGGAGGCACATCCAGCCCCTGGCGCCGAGCCGTGATAACCTCAGCGAGATATTTCCACGGACAGGCGTTGCGCTTCCTACA
>NZ_JALAAI010000187.1:0-5060 GCF_052785085.1 Candidatus Electrothrix sp. | reverse complement strand
CAAAGAGCTGACCGAGAAATCTCTTCAACTGCGGTTTGTTGAGCAGTAATATTGTTCAGTCGAGCAAGGAAAAAAGCCTTTTTTCCTTGAAAAGGGAAAATGTGGTCTATGGCTTCACGGATTCAGGTATTATTTATATTGTCGCAGTCGATAAAGGTACATTCAGCTTTGAGGTTATAACGCCAGTATATCGGATCATTTTTTATATAATTAATATTGTTCTGGGAACCGTCAATGATCAGGCCGAACCAGTTGTCATTCTGAAGTAAAAATCTGGTATTTGCTTCGGTATAATTCTGAACCCCGAATTCGATAAAAATCTTACTTTGGATTGGAATGTTGTGGATTAGAAATTGTATGATTCCATCTTCTCCTGTTTGAGAAGAAACCTTGAATTCGTAATCACGAAAATCAGCCGGTTTTTTATGACATAATTGACGTGCTTCAATTCGACCAAGTGCTTTCTGTATATTGTCAAGGCGTTCAAATAACTGCTTGAATAACTCCATATAGTTTTTAAGTTTGGCAATCATCACTTTACAATTCATTTGGTTAAATGGAATGTTTTAGCAACATTATTCCGAAGGTTGCGTTTCATATTTCTTAATAATTCTCTAGGGATTAAATTTGGCATCCTGTAATACATTTTCTTGGTTTCAGGATGTCGCGAAAAACCAAATTTATCCAGTTTGTCTGCAAATTCGAGTTCTGCTCGTAATTCACTGGGGGTTTTTAGATATTTCGATCCCAAAAACTCATCGACAACGGCCAGCTGCTCAGGAGTTGATTCTTCAATTGGATTTGAAAACAGTTCAAGGAGCTTTTTAGTAATATCCTGATCGGGGGTTGATACATCTCTTTCTAAAATACTTGTTGGTGCTTCTCTAGCCGGGGCATGATATCTAATGAAGAAAAAAGAGCACCCGGCTTTAACGGAATAAAAAAGATGGCTACCTAATTCGTTGCTTGCTGAATACTTATGTGCTGAACAAAGATAATAAAGTCTATACAGAAACCAAGGGTCAAACATATGCCCTGCCGAAACAACCCTGAAACCTCTTTCTTCAAATAATTTATGGTGCCCCAAATTAAAGTCTTTCCAGTATATACATATGGTAACAGGCTTATATTTGTCTTCTAGTTGTTCAATATCTGCGATGATTTTATCAAAGTTAAATGTTGCTGTAACATGATGAGTTGAATGGGATGGGAAAAAAATAGTTCCTTTCCGTACAGGCTTGGGTTGATATTTCAGCAATTCAGTCAAATAAATAAAAGGTGAAGCAGCCGGAATAATAATTTTATTTGTTTTCTTCTTATATATTTCGTAGCGATGTGGTGAATAATAATAGATACAAGGAATGGTGGTATTTTTTTCTGCTTCCCAAACAAAATATCTAGAGTAACTCACGCCATGTGGGAAAACTACTTTCAGCAATTTTTCATGTGGAATTGAACAATATTCCTTGATGATCGAATCTATTCCATAAAAAGAATTAGGTTTAAATAATTCATTTGTTTCCAGTGGGCGGTCGTTGCATAGTTTATGCAAATCTCTTTGATCATCAATAGCTTTGTCTAATGTTAGCATCTGCTTTACTCCAGCATATCCCATGTTAAGGCCGTACCTCTGCTGACTGATTTCTTGATTTTTTTTCCTAAAACAATTTCATAGTACTTAGGCTGTATGCCATAACCAGGACGGATTATCCTAAGATTTGCTTTAGTAAATAAATCTCCTTTTTTCATATCTTCCACAACATACAAAGAACGACGGTATACCAGGGATTTCTGTTCCGCATTGCTTGTGCCATAACTGACTTTCCCCATCGCCTGCCAAGCCCGCTCAGTCTCTAACACTAACGCCGCCATTTCTTCCGGTTCCATAGAAAACGCAGAATCCACGCCACCGTCGGCACGGCGTAAGGTAAAATGCTTTTCAATTATCGTTGCGCCCAGTGCCACTGCCGCAACCGCCGTACCGATGCCCATGGTGTGGTCGGACAAACCGACTTGGCAACCAGTGGCTTCGCGTAAGTTGGGGATAGTCAATAAATTACTGTTTTCCGGCGTTGCGGGATAGGTACTGGTACATTTTAGCAGAATAATATCTTTTGCGCCCGCTTCTTTTGCGGTGCGGACGGTTTCGTCAATTTCCCCCAGCGTTGCCATGCCGGTGGAGATAATCAGCGGTTTGCCGGTGGCGGCGACTTTGCGCACCAAGGGTAAATCGGTCATTTCAAACGAGGCAATTTTGTAGCATGGCACATCCAGGGTTTCCAAAAAATCAACAGCCGTGTCATCAAACGGTGTGCTGAATGGGATGATACCCAGTTCCCGTGCCCGGTCGAAAATGGGTTTGTGCCATTCCCAGGGGGTGTAGGCTTCGCCATACAGTTCATATAAGGATTTCCCTGCCCACAAGCTGTCAGGATCGCTAATGTGAAACTCTCCTTCGTTCAGATCCAGCGTCATGGTGTCGGCAGTATACGTTTGCAGTTTTAAGCCATGTACTCCCGCTTTTGCCGCCACTTCGACAATTTCCAATGCCCGTTCAAGGGAGTGGTTGTGGTTGCCGGACATTTCGGCGATGATGAAGGGCTTATGCTTATCTCCAATACTATGTTGATCAATCCTGATCATGATAAGTTCCTTGCTGATATTCCGATATATCTTCCCAAGGAGAATGCTTCAGCCGCTTCAACGCCAATACAAGCTCCTCGCCATTTAGCTAGATATGAGACCGCCTCAACTGATCGTGCATGAGGCCAAGACCGCATTTCGGATTGATACGCTTCCAATGCTTGCATTTTTTCAGCCAATGAGTCAGTTACATCTTCAAACCAGTTAGGCTGAAAAGATGGGGTTGAGTACCCCATTTGCCATTCCGTGCTGGAGGGTATTTCAAAAAATAGCAATTGCTGTACAATATTACCATCAGGTTGAGGGCGGCAAGCTGTAATCACAGCCTCATGCACTCTCCTGTGATCAATATTCAAATCATTGGCATGGTGTGTGTAAACAATATCAGGCTGATGTATTGCAAAAATTGCTTCCACTGCTTTAATAATATTCAAGCGGTCAACAGAGTCCATACGGTTATCAGGGAAATTTAATAACTCTAACGAGTGAACGCCAAGAGTCACATTTGCTGACTTAGCCGCAGCAGCTAATTGGCTTAATTCAGAAGCCCGCTTATTGCGATCACGGACGGCCTCACTGCTGGTGATGCCTTCCGCCATAATAACAGTGTGGACGCTGTCTCCCTGTTTTACTCGTTTGGCAATACTTGCACCACAGCCAAGAATTTCGTCATCGGGATGAGCGGCAACAACAAGAACTTTCTTCATATTTTTGTGCAACAAAATTCCAGGAGGCAAAGTTCCAATCGTTATCAGGGAGTTCTCTCTTCACTGTTTTGTGCTCCATCACCAACATGTTAAATTTTTTAAATAATTCCAGTAAATGTTTTTTATCTGAAAAGTGTACTCGTCCTAGATTGGAAAAAGAGCCTTCTGTGTAGCCCGTACGTGTATAAACGTCTTCCGTCTGTTTCCCCCCATGGCGATAATCCGAATATTGGGTGGAGAACCAGTCTATACCAATAAACTTACCCATGGAACTCAAACTATTATATACATCAGCTATTCCCGACCCAAAACACCTTAACATCTTGTAATGGTTAAAAACGGTAAAAAATAGATTGCGAAAGCTTTTTGCAAAATACTGATCTCGTAAGAAAAGATCGAAAACGGCTAATTTCTTAAAATCAGTATGACAGAAATGTCTTTCGTAAACTTTTTCCAGTCTTGTTTTCATTATTTCAGCTTGTTAAGTTCATTCAAACCGGGAATCGCTGTATATACATGACTAATCGTATTTTGAATGGCGGATGTTGTATTGTGGGTTAAAGCGGCCCTGTCGACAATTAAATCAAATTTTCCTAAAGATAAGGGAAACTCAGTAGTAAAGTCCCCTATTATAATATTATCTTCAAGCATTGGGTAACGTCTTACAATATTTTCAACAATGGTTCGACTTCCCTCTATTGCATAGTATGCCACATTCTGGGAAAGAAAAAAGGGAATATTCGCACCCGCACCACAGCCAAGTTCAAGCACACGAAAGCTTTTCGGCCTCGGCTTGGAATACCTCATGACAAAGCTTATCAAATCACTCCAGGGCCAAAGGCTCATATGTGTATTTGCTTGATAGCTATTCTCCCATTCTGATGAGAAACTCATGATGAGGCTCCTGTAATTAAAGCAGTGTTGTCAGTGTTCATCCAAAAATCGACAATGCCCATAGCGGGTAAAAAATCACCATGCAATTGTGAATAACAGGGATGCTGATAGTTCTGATATTCAATGGCAATACCCTGCTCCTGAAAATCTTTTTCAATTAAATAATTCTTTCCAAGTGTTCCTGATATATAGTGATCAGCATGAAACTGTTGACATAAATCCAATATCAAATCAGATTTCTTGGGGCTTAAAGGCAAGTCACCGGAGCGTAAAATTTTGGTATTGACATCAAGTGCTTTTAGCCAAAAGAGCAAGTGCTCATAGCATAGCTCACTGATAGTTTCATAGCTATGTTGATATAAGCTTTCTATTTTTTGGTAGCATTCCTCAAAACGAGGGGCTTTTTTGTAATTGAAATAGATATTCTTCAAATGTTTTTGCGACCAGTTTTTACTATTGTCGATTTTAGTCTCAAGCAATGTCGACTGGATATGCCCCTTGCTCTTAATTGGGATTGTCAGCCAAGTGGAACCTTGAGGTGTTTTTATACGGTTTCTATTGATATAGCTGTTTTTTTCGTATTGGACGGTATCCAGAAAGATGAATATATCGCTACGGATAATTTTATCAAAGTAGCCAAGCCAAGGGAGATATGCTGGTTGGTGGGCTGACAAAATCACTCAAGCGTCTAATGGCACGACCTTAAGTGGTTGACCACAGGATTACGCCGTTTGTCTTCTTGGTACTGTCAAACGAGGGTAGGCCTTTGGACGACGCTTCACAGCCCGCGGTTCACTGCGACCTGGTCTATTTCCT
>NZ_JALAAI010000186.1:0-5147 GCF_052785085.1 Candidatus Electrothrix sp. | reverse complement strand
CGCATCCAGCTTAATAAATGCGCATTTAAAGGACGACTCAAGAATGGCATACTTTGACATGCAACGCAATGAAATTATTCAACAGGAGAGAAATTCAGCAGATACTACCTATACTGCTCAAGAAGCTCCTGCAACACTTCATCACCAGGACATAACGCCTTTGCTGTTAATGCATTTAAAGGGGTATCAGTCGTTCCAAGGATGTCATGGGTTTCTCTGGGTTCCTCATTAACATGAAGGATTCCTGTGAGAAGACGCCCTTTTTCCCGGTGATACTCCAAGGCATCAATGGCAGCCCGGCGGCTGGTTATATCTATGGATTCATCACTTTTATGCAGATGAATCTCTCCACCGTCATGCAGAGCAACCGACTGGGTGGTTCCCTTTTTATACTGGGTTGTAATCTCCTGTTTAAAAGGAATAAAGTCAAAAGTCCCGGTAGCCTCTCTATGGTCACGAACCCATTGATAGCTTTTTGTCGATGTGGTGGTGTTATTAAAGGTTACACAGGGAGAAATAACATCAACAACCGCAAAACCGTTATGTTTCAGGGCTGTTTTCAGTAAAGGAACAAGCTGCTCCTTGTCTCCGGAAAATCCACGGGCAACAAAGCCTGCCCCCATCTGGATAGCAAGCTCACAAAGGTCAATAGATTCAAAAGGATTGGGATGTCCTTTTCTGCTGGCTGATCCCCTGTCTGTGGTTGCTGAATCCTGCCCTTTGGTCAACCCATAACAGCCATTATTCATAATAATATAGTTCATATTAAGATTGCGCCGGGCAACATGAATAAATTGCCCCATCCCGATAGAAGCGGTATCACCGTCACCAGATACGCCCAAATAAAGCAGTTCTTTATTCGCCATATTGGCACCAGTGGCAATGGAGGGCATGCGTCCATGCACGGAATTAAAGCCATGGGATTTTCCCAGGAAATAGGCAGGTGTTTTGGAAGAACAGCCAATCCCGGACATCTTAACAACTCTATGGGGATCTATACAAAGCTCATAGCAGGCATTGATGATGGCATTACTGATGGAATCATGGCCGCAACCTGCACAGAGGGTGGAAACAGCACCTTCATAATCACGCCTGGTGTAGCCTGCCTCATTTTTCGGAAGATCTGGATGACGAAATGTCGGGCGACGTACACTCATTGGGCACCTCCTTTCTGCTGAATTGTTTCTTCTATGGCCTTCACAATAAGGCCCGCTGTGAGCGACATCCCGTCTATATTGGTTATGGGGAGCAATGTATCCGGGTTAACCTTGCATTCTGTTATCAGCAAGGTTCGCATCTGGCTGTCCCGGTTCTGCTCTATAATGAAAACAAACTCGTGCCTGTCCAGAAACTCCTGAACCTCGTCCTGAAAAGGAATCCCTCTGACACGCAACCTGTTCATAACAAAACCTTTTGAGGCCATGATGTCCAGGGCTTCATGTGAGGCATGACTACTGGAACCAAAAAATACGACTCCATAACCAGCTTGGTTATCAGATATCTTTATCCGGGGTGCAGGCACAAAACCCTTGGCTGTCTCCCATTTTCTGTTCAGCCGCATCATGCAACGTTCATAGGCATCACTGTCTTCAGTATAGGCGGCATACTCGTCATGGGAGGATCCACGGGTAAAATAGGAGCCCAGCTCAGGATGGGTACCAGGATATGTCCTGTAACAGATACCATCACCATCCACGTCCAGATACCGCCCCCATTTCTCGGTCATTGCTTCCAGCTGATCCTTATCAAGGACCTTGCCCCGATCATATTGACGCACATCATCCCATTGCATGGGCAGGCTCATATTATCATTCATGCCAAGATCCAAATCTGTCATGATGATAACCGGACTTTGGATCTTTTCTGCAATATCAAAGCTGTCCGCAGCCATTTCAAAACACTCTTTGGGATCACAGGGAAAGAGCAGGACATGCTTGGTATCACCATGGGAGGCATAGGCAGCACTCAAAATATCGCCCTGTTGGGTCCGGGTGGGCATACCTGTACTGGGACCAGTACGTTGCACATCCACCAACACCACTGGAATCTCAGCAAAATAGGCCAGTCCTAAAAATTCACTCATCAAGGACACACCAGGGCCGGAGGTGGCTGTAAAGGCCCGTGCCCCGTTCCAGGAAGCACCCAGCACAATACCAAGGGCTGCCAGTTCATCTTCAGCCTGAATGATTGCTGCCTTTTTCTTAGCATCCTCATCCACCCGATACTGATTCACGAACTTATCAAAGGACTCAATCACCGAGGTGGAAGGGGTGATGGGATACCAGCCAGCCACGGTGGCCCCGCCATAGACAGCACCCAAACCAAGAGCTGTATTACCGTCCATCAAAACATGATTGGTAATTTTATTGCTGGGCTGCACAGAGAGCTTACAAACATGGGGAAAATATTCAGCAGCATAGTTAAAACCCAACGCCAAGGCCTGGATATTTGGTTCTGCAAGTTTGGGCTTTTTTATGAATTGCCGGGTAATGGAATCACGTAGCACTGAAAAATCAATATCAAAGAGACTGGCCAAGGCACCAACGTAAACGATATTTTTGAGCAATTGACGCAGCCTTGGATTCTCAATCTGCTGATTACAAATTTCTGTTAACGGAATGCCAATCAGGATGATATCCTCCCGGAGAAAGTCATCTCCCAGTTTTCTTGAGGAATCATAGAGAAAATATCCACCCGGTGCCAGATCGTCATAATCCTTTTTTAAGGTCCGGCCATTGACCGCAACAATAAAATCATACCCTCCCCGACGCCCCAGGTACCCCTTTTCATTGACCCGTACCTCGTACCAGGTTGGCAGTCCCTGTATATTGGAAGGAAAAATGTTCTTGGGACTGACCGGTACGCCAAGACGAAAAATAACCTTGGCAAAGAGATTATTGGCACTGGCCGAACCTGAGCCATTGACATTGGCAAAGCGGATAACAAAATCATTGACCGCTGTAATTTTCATCATTCTTGTCATTATTCCTGCCCTGCCTTTGCGGTTATATAGGTATATTTCTGCATATCCCAGGCTGATGTGGGACACCGTTCTGCACAGAGTCCACAATGGAGACAGACATTCTCGTCCTTCACCATAACCCGGCCCGTTGGTAAGGTATCAGAGACATACAGCGATTGCGTCCTGTTGGTTGCAGGAATGGCAAGTTTGCGACGTAAGCTCTCCTCATCATCATTATCCGAAATTTCCAAAAAATTAATACAGGTTGTGGGACAGACATCAACACAGGCATCGCATTCAATACATTCACTGGCAGTGAACACGGTCTGCACATCGCAATTAAGGCAGCGCCGGGATTCTGTCAAGCCTCGCTCCCTGTCAAATCCCAATTCCACTTCCAACAGGCGATCCTTAATAGACTTCACCTTGGGCACTGTTGGGACATTTTGCCGTTGTTCATCAGAAATCTCACTGGGATACATCCAGTCCTGCAAGCCCATTTTCTGACCATAGAGTAAGGTAATAGGCTGCGGCCTGTCTTGAAGATCTTTCCCTTGGCAAAAAAGATCTATTGAAAGGGCGGCCTTGTGCCCATGAGCAACAGCTGTGATGACATTCTTGGGACCAAAAGCAGCATCACCGCCAAAAAAGATTTTTGGGATATTAGATTGCAAGGTGATCTTATCCACTTTTGGCAAACCACGATCATCAAAAAGCAGGCCAACCTCGGGTTCAATCCAGGGAAAGGCATTTTCCTGACCAATCGCCAACAAGACCTCATCACAGGCAATGAAGATATCATCCTTACCAGCCCCCTCTTCTGAGGTATCCTGAAAGCGAATTCCGGTTAACTTCTCCTGCTCCATGACAAACTCTACCGGGGAAAGCTGCTCCAGAATCGGAATATCCTCTCGTACTGCGTCTTCAATCTCCCATTCTGAGGCCTTCATGTTTGCACGGATCCCCCGGATAACCACCTTGACCTCTTCGCCGCCAAGCCTTCTGGCAGTCCGGCAGCAATCCATTGCTGTATTGCCACCGCCAATAACCAGAGTTGTTTTGCCAGTATGTTTGATATGACCGTACTGCACCGAGGCCAGCCATTGAATCCCAATATGGATAAAGGCTGCTCCTTCCTTTCTGCCGGGCAGATCAAGGTTCTTGCCGCGCGGGGCTCCGGTACCGATAAAAACAGCATCATACTCTTTTCTCAGAAAGTTCTTCATGCTGGAGATATAGGTATTGAAATAGGTTTTCACGCCCATATCCAGAATAATATTCACTTCATCATCAAGAACCTTTTTTGGCAGTCTGAAGGCAGGAACCTGACTCCGGACAAAGCCACCCGCTTCAGCCTGGTCATCATACAGGTCAACACTGTATCCTAAGGGTAAAAGGTCTCTGGCCACGGTTAAGGAAGCAGGTCCACCACCAATCAAAGCAATTTTTTTTCCATTTTTTTCCTTGGGAATTTTGGGAAGGCGGTCTTGTATTTCACCCTTATTATCAGCACAAACCCGCTTCAGGCGACAAATAGCAACTGATTTTTCCTCCACCCTTCCTCTGCGACAGGCTGGCTCACAAGGTCGATCACAGACCCGGCCTAAAATACCAGGAAATACATTGGACACCCAGTTGATCATATAGGCATCTGTATATTTTTTTTCAGCAATAAGCCTGATATACTCTGGAACACAAGTATGGGCAGGGCAGGCAAACTGGCAGTCAATGACTTTATGAAAATACTCAGGATTATTAATATCTGTTGGATTCAATGAGAACTCTCCAAATGCTGTTTCCGAACGAAATTCGAATATAATCTTTTATTGTATGATCTTTTTAAAGCATAATTGCCACATTGTGAAATGTTTTTTTAGAATGATGCAGTGAGCAACAAAAAGAAAAAATTACAGAATGCTCGACGAACTGAGCGGAATCGAATAAAATATTGCGAGCTGTCCTCCATTCATCCTTAATCAGGAGAAGCTCATATGGGATCTCAGGAAAACAAACCAATAAGTACGGCAAAATACCCTGTTGAGGCAGCAAAGCCGCAGCGGGAGCATTCCCAAAAAGTAGGTCAAACCACACTTGCTGCCTTGAGGGAAAAAATATGCTCTCTCAGCATGTTCCATCGACCAGCTTTGTAATGCGCCCGTAAATACAACATGGCCTCCGCTGTTTC